>JBEINN010000070.1:0-5053 GCA_040378115.1 Candidatus Planktophila sp.
AAATTGGATATCAGAATCGCCTCGACCTAATTGAGAAATCAAAAGTTCAACTAATGCTTGTTTGTCTTTATCAGCAACAAGGACAGAGGCTGACCTCCAGGCCGTTGATGCAACAAAGTCATCTGGATCCAAGAGCAAGTCTCGAGTTATAAGATCATAGTTTTCCTTGTCACCAATTTTTGAAAGGGTATGAAGTGCCTGACTTCGAGCTTGCGGATTTTCGGATTTCAACTCAATTTTCAATTGCTCTACAACAGATTTTTGGTCATGTCTCATCAAAGCCCAAGAAAGGGTATCTCTCACAAAAAAATCAGACTCGTTAGCGCACTGCGAGATAAGAATTTCAATCTGATCAGGATTTGGGTAAGTGCCCGCGGCAAGTGCGGCCTTTAGGCGCACTGATTGATTGGGCGAGTTCAGAAGTTCTTGTAGGGTCGCCATGAGAAAACGGTATCAGGCTCGAAATCTTTCACATTACAGATGAAGAGCTGGGAAGCAGTAATCAATAAAGAGGGTAAACTTTGAACGTGTCTGAGACTGGAACTATCGAGCGTTTGCGGGCTTATCGCAAGACTTATATTGCGATGCTGGTCTCCTCATTTCTTAGCCTTTACGCATCACTTGTCCTCTCAATTGATGCGATCAAGATTGCCGCTTCTCCATCAGACCCACTTTCTTGCAATATCAACGCCGTTTTATCCTGCGGAAAAGTTGCAAGCTCTTGGCAATCACAACTTTTAGGTTTTCCAAATTCTTTTATTGGATTAATGACTGAGCCGGTTGTAATTACTGTTGCTATTGCAGGTCTTGGACTTGTCGCCTTCCCACGTTGGTTTATGCGAGTAGCTCATGTTGTTTATGGACTTGGTTTAGTTTTTGCTCTCTGGCTGCTGTCTCAATCATTTTTCGTTATCAATGCTCTTTGCCCTTGGTGCCTCTTGGTTACTGGATCAACAATCACAGTATTTGCAACAATTACTCGAGTGGTCCTACTAGAAAATTCTTGGAATTTTGCACCAGAGCGTCAAGAGAAAATCGTTGCATTTCTGGATAAAGGTTGGGGCCGCGTTATCTACACAGGAGCCTTTGCCTCAATCATCATTGCCATCTTCCTAAAATACGGAGATACACTGTTCGCATGAAGGCATCTCCAAGCGACCAGCGTTCGATTCTAGATATTGCACGATTTGATCAACAGACAAACTCATTGCGCCATAAGGCAACAAATCTTCCTGAAATTGCAGAGCTAGCAAGCACCACAATTAAGTCAAACAATGCTCGCGATCTTCGCATCGCCGCCGAAACCGAGCTAAGCGATGTTAAGCGCGAATTACTCCGCGCCGAAGCCGATGTAGAGCAAATCGTTTCTCGTATTACTCGAGATGAGGCACGCCTTAATGGGGGCTCTGCAACTCCCAAAGAATTAGAACAGCTACAGCATGAAGTTGGAACTCTTGGAGCTCGACGAGCCGAACTTGAAGAAGTCGAACTTGAAATCATGATGCGTGTAGATGCAATCAATGAGCGCATTACAACGCTTAAGGCAGAGGAAGCAGAACACGCCGCAGTTATTGCCGACCTTGATATTCGCAAGGAAAACGCTTTAACAATTCTTCATAATGACCTTGACGCGATAGCAAAGGACCGTGCCGAAACGGTCAATGGAGTCGCAAAAGAGTTAGTGGATCTCTATGAAAAGATTAGAGAAGCAACTGGCGGCGCGGGCGCAGCAGCACTTGCTGCGGGGTCGTGTACAGGCTGCAACCTTTCAGTTAATGCTGTCGAACTTAAGCGAATGTCAGATTTAGCTGATGATGAAGTTGTTCGCTGCGAAGAGTGCCGTTGCATTTTGGTACGCGGAGTTTAAATGTCCCGACATTTTCTATTAACGGCTGATGGCGGATCTAGAGGTAATCCAGGTCCTGCCGGTTACGGCTCCGTTATTACAGAAAATGGAAAGATAGTTGCCGAGTTATATGACTTTATTGGCGTTGCTACAAATAACGTGGCTGAATACAGTGGATTAATCGCTGGTTTGACCGCAATTAGCCAGATCGATTCAACTGCAACGGTTGAAGTCAAGATGGATAGCAAACTTGTTGTTGAACAGATGTCAGGTCGTTGGCAGATCAAGCATGCAGATATGCGAGTTCTCGCTCAATCAGCGCGCTCGGCACACAACCCATCTTTGGTCACGTATTCTTGGATTCCACGTGATGAAAACTCGCACGCCGATCGCCTTGCAAATAAGGCGTTAGATCAGCAAGCTGGTGGCGGCGAAGTTATTCAAGTTCAACAAAACTACTTAACAGAGCGTTTACTCTCTACTGAAAAAGCAACGACGATCTTCTTAATTCGCCACGGCGAGACCATCCTGACCCCCTTTAAGAAGTTTTCAGGTGATGGTCCACTTGATCCAGATTTGACCCATATTGGTTTAGAGCAGGCTGAAAAAGTTGCTGCAGCGGTTGCAAAACTAAACCCTGAAGTAATTATTGCTTCGCCCCTTAAGCGCACTACTCAGACAGCAGAGGCGCTTTCACGCCAAACAGGACTTCCCATTGTTTTTGAAGATGCGTGGATTGAATGCTCCTTTGGAATTTGGGATGGACTTTCAATTGATGAAGTGAAGGAAAAGTATCCAGCTGATTATCAAGCATGGATTTCTTCAACAGGTTTTGCTCCACCGCAAGGAGAGTCATATGACAACGTTGCACTTCGCATTGATGCCGCGCTGAACCAGATCGCTGCCGAGTATCCGGAGCAGCGGGTCGCAGTTGTGACCCACAACGGCACCATTAAATCTGCGGCCAAAGTTGTTATCGGGGCTCCAGCAGAATCTATTTTTCACATTGATGTTTCACCATGTTCAATTACAACGGTCAGCATCTGGCCAAGTGATGGTTTACGAGCCTTGCGAACTTTAAATGAACAAGCCCACTTGCATTAAAAGCTATTTTGTAACGCGATAAGTCGCCAGCGTTGGATCGCTTGCATATGCAATTCGCACTCCAGCCCTTTGTGTTGCCGATAATCCCGAAACAATGGCTTCAGTAAGAAGTTCACCAGGTGCAACAACTGCAACACCTGGGGGATACGGTGCAATCAAATCGGCGCTTACTCGACCGATGGCTTTTTCAGCAGAGACAACTTCCGTATCTGCAAAGTAAGCATCTCGCATCGATATAGCCACGGTTGGAACGATGGACCAACTTAGGGATGTTTGAGTTGGGCGGGGCACATTTTGAAGTGTTTTAAGAATTGGCACCAAAGCATCTGATAAAACTGAAAAATCATCAGCATTATCGGCAAGGGTTGCAAGAAAAACGATGGCGTCCTGGTCAGCCATCTCAACGCGGATATTTACCTTCTGAAGTTCCTTTTCAACATCGACTCCTGAAACACCTAGGAGATTGGCTCGCAGGATAATTTTGACTGGATCAAAGCGACCGGTGGCAAAATTGTCACTGTTGAGAAAGATTTGCTCATCAAAATGAGACTGCACTTGGCTCTTGAAATGATTAACGTATTTCAATAAATCACCGGTTAACTGATCTCCCCGGGTTTCAAGTAATGCACGACAGCCATCGATAGATGCTAACGGTGCGCCTGCGGGTGAAGTTGTATGTGTTGTTTCAAAACTTTGCTCGATGCGGGCCAGGTTTAGCAATTTTCCCTGGGCCAGCAATAAGGCTGATGCACTGTAACCAGGAAGTGCCTTGTGAACACTTGTAATCAGAGCATCTGCGCCAAGTTGCAGTACGTGCTGTGGAATCTGAGTGTTAAACCCAAAGTGTGCCCCCCATGCTGCATCAACGATTACAGGAATTGAATTTTCGTGCGCTTTCGAAATCAATGCAGGTAATTCTGAGATTGTTCCAAGATAACCTGGTTCAGTTAACAACAAGGCAATCGGCTTTTGATCCAAAACTCTTTCAAGCTCTGAAACCGGAATTCCAGTTGGAACACCGGTTGCTTCATCGATATCAGGTGTTAACCAGATTGGTTCTAAACCTGTCAGAACAAGTGCACTCAAGACTGATCTGTGAGCGGTCCGGGTGATTGCAACCTTGTCACCTGGTTTTCCCAACGCCAAAATAATTGCTTGATTAGCATGTGTTGATCCACCAGTTGAAAAACGCGCATAATCAGCACCCCACAGTGACGCTGCTAACTCTTCTGCTTTCTTAAGGGTTCCTTCAGTAAGTTTTATCTCATCAAGCCCGCCATACAGTGGAGTATCTGAATCAACTACCGCGCCTAACCCTTCATCGAGGCGATGCGCTTTCTGTTTGTGACCTGGAATTGTGAAAGCTGTGCGTTGGGTTTCGAAATATGACAGATAAGCATCCAGCAAAGGTGCGCTATCTCGTAACCGTGAATTCATCTTCTAAGCCTAACCATTGGACTCGCGAGTAGGAAATGATGGCTTAGACTTTACCCATGACAACACTTACCGCATTGACTCAAGAGCGTCGGTTGGTTACCGCTATTCCGGGACCAAAATCTCTCGAGGCGCTACAGCGCCGCAGTGAGGCGACATCTGGGGGACTAGGTCTGGCATTCCCAGCGGTGATCGAGCGTGCAAGTGATGCAATTTTGTTAGACCTAGATGGCAACCAGATCATTGACCTTGGTTCAGGCATTGGGGTAACTAACGTTGGTAACGCAGCACAACGCGTGGTTGATCGTGTTATCGATCAGGTTCAAGCATTTACTCACACTTGTTTCACCGTTGCACCATACCTTGGATATATCGAAGTGTGCGAAAAGCTCAATGCTTTAACACCAGGAACATTCAAGAAGAAGTCATTACTTGTTAACTCAGGTGCAGAGGCAGTAGAGAACGCGGTAAAGATTGCACGCCACTACACAAAGCGCCAAGCAATAGTTGTTTTCGAACATAGCTACCACGGTCGCACTAATTTAACGATGGCACTTACTGCAAAGAACATGCCATACAAAGAAGGCTTTGGTCCCTTTGCTCCTGAGGTGTATCGCGTTCCAATGCCATATTCATTCCATTGGGTTGGCGATCAAGCAACAATTACAC
>JBEINN010000007.1:0-13491 GCA_040378115.1 Candidatus Planktophila sp.
ATGCAATCTGATCTAGATCACGCGCAGAAAGAATTCGATCAATCACAGTTCCTGGCTCATCACCGGTACGTGGATCCTGCGGCAAGTAACCAATTTTTCCGGTGCGATTTACTGCTCCACCTGCCGGCATATTTTCACCAGCTAGAACCTTTGCAAGAGTTGATTTACCAGCACCGTTTCGACCAACAAAACCAATACGGTCACCGCTGTTAATGCGAACAGTCACGCCTTTAACAAGAAGGCGAGCACCTGCACGAAGTTCGAGCGCTTGGGTTGAAATCACGCTCAAGTCTATCGGCTGGGTTTAAGCAGCACCAATTCGAGTACGACGCGGTGCTGCATATGACTTTCCAACGGCGGTTAACTCTGCAGAAACTTGAGCTTTGATTGCATCTTCACTCTTGAGCAACTTAGTGAGCTCTGCAATTGTGCTCTTCAGTTCCTTTTGCTCAGTCTCTAGTTCGATTTTGCTCATCTTGGTTAAACGACGAAGCGGCATATCCAAGATATAGGTTGCTTGTTCATCATTGAGTTTAAAGTCCTTGATCAACTTATCTTTTGCCGCCGCTGCATCATCGCTACCGCGAATGATCTTGATGACCTTATCGATATCAATGATTGCCTTTAGCAAGCCATCTACTAGGCCTAATCTGCCTTCAGCTTTTGCCTTGCGGAACTCTGAACGACGACGCACAACTTCGATGCGGTGATCGATGAATACTCGCAGCAGTTCTTTAAGACCAAGAGTTTGTGGGCGACCCTTAACCAAGGCAACTGCGTTAATTGCAAAGGCATCTTCCATCGGAGTCAGCGCGTAGAGTTTTTCTAGAACTTCTTCTGGCTCAAAGCCATTTTTGATTTCGATGACTACATTTGTGCCGGTCTGGCCATCAGATAGATCGATAATGTCGCTAATTCCCTGAATCTTCTTGGACTTAACTAGAGCTGCGATTCGTTCTACAACCTTCTCAGGGCCAATTGTGTATGGAAGCTCTTTGATGACGATACCCATTTTGCGGGATGTAACTTTCTCGATCTCAACAGTTGCGCGAACCTTGAAAGAACCCTTTCCTGTTGCATAGGCCTCACGAACACCATCAAGACCAACGATTTCTCCACCTGTTGGAAAATCTGGTCCTGGAACAAACTTCATTAACTGCTTCACAGTTGCTGATGGATTTTCGATAAGAAACTTAGTTGCAGCGATTACTTCGCTTAAGTTGTGTGGAGCCATATTGGTTGCCATACCGACAGCGATTCCGGAGCCACCATTAACAAGAAGGTTTGGGTAAGCCGCTGGCAGAACAATTGGTTCAGAAAGTTGACCGTCATAGTTTGGACCAAAATCAACTGTGTCTTCATCGGCCTCTGCAACCATGGACATCGCAGCTGGTGCTAAACGAGCCTCGGTGTAACGCATCGCCGCAGGGCCTGCATCTAAGGAACCAAAGTTTCCGTGACCATCAATTAGTGGCAATCCCATTGAAAAACTCTGTGCCATACGAACTAATGCATCGTAAATTGCACCGTCACCATGTGGGTGCAACTTACCCATTACTTCACCAACAACTCGTGCGCTCTTTACATGTCCACGTTCTGGGCGAAGACCCATATCTGCCATCTGGTGAAGAATGCGGCGGTGAACTGGCTTTAAACCATCTCGTGCATCAGGAAGTGCGCGTGAGTAAATAACTGAGTACGCGTACTCGAGAAAAGATTCTGAAACCTCCTTGGAAACATCGATGTCAACGATCTTTCCTGGATATTCACCGGGTTTTGGTCCAGCTGGTTTCTTACCTTTAGTCGCAGATTTCGCGGGAGTCTTCGCAGTTGCCATTGGGGCATTCTGCCAAGGGTCTGGCTTAATTTAGGGGAGGGCGCGCCCCAACTGATGAAACACACTTTGCTGCCAGTGCTGCACCTGCGGAAAGTGCTTGAGTTAGATCACTTGTTTCTAGCCACTTCGGAATAAATCCAGCAGCAAAAGAGTCTCCAGCACCTGTGGTGTCGACAACATTAGTTGTCACTGCAGAAACCTTGGCCTTTTCAGAACCATTGATTGCCATCGCACCCTTCGAACCTAGTTTGATGACAACCAGCGGTGTGATCTGTGCAAGGTTTTCTTCAGCAGTTTCGACTTCAGTTGCATCTCCAAGATACAAAGCCTCTTCGCTGTTAAGAAGAATTCCATCCATCAATGCAACCCAAGAAAGAACTTCATCTCTGCTAACAATCTTCATGGCACCTGTTGTGGTTGGATCAAAGAAGATTGGCTTGCCAGATACTTTAATTTTCTTAATCATCGCTAGTACAGCAGCCCGGCTACGAAAATCTAATAGCGCGTACCCTGATAAATACACACCATCGATATCATCAAGTGAAGGAAGATCAGAGGCTTCAAGGTCGGCGTTTGCACCATTGTCAGGAAACATTGTTCGCTCACCATTGGCATCAACCAGAATTACTACAACACCAGTTGGGCGTCCGCTGTGCATTAAATTAAGGTGTTCTACGCCGTACTTATCAAGGTCTGAAATGAGCGCAAAACCAACGGGATCATTGCCTGTGCGTGCTACTAAGTGAGATCTTGAGTTGGTGCGGGTAATCCAGGTGGCAACATTGGCAGCCTGACCACCTGGGTGGCTTGAAATTCTACTTGCAGTGTCATTACCATAATTGATTGGCTCTTTGAGTTGAGAAATTACATCAAGTGCTAAATCGCCAATACACAGAATCTTTTTCATTGAAGTGCCACTGCAATCTGTGCGCCCAATAGACAGTTTGCTTTGATGATTTCTGTGTTGATCGCTAGAGATTCACCCTTGGATGTCGTATGGAAATGTTCTAGTAAGAAGGGAGTCACATCTTTACCAATAACGCCTTGCTTGTCTGCTTTTTCAAGACCAGATTTCAAGATCTCATCGTGACGAGCCTTATCCATCTCTTTCACAACTGGGTTGGCAACGACAAGTGCTTTGTTAAGTGTTCCGACCTCTTTACGGGCCTTGATGATTGCAGCAATCTCGGTAGGAGAATCGACTCGGTGCTCCAAGGTGTAACCAGAATCAGTCAAGTAAAAACCAGGGAAGGCGGTTGTTTTGTATCCAACAAGGCTGATTGCCAGAGTTTCTAATCTTTCTAAAGTTGCAGGAACATCCAAAATTGATTTCACTCCGGCGCAAATCATGGTCATATCAACATTTGCTAAGGCGGTTAAGTCAGCAGATTCATCAAAGGATTCGTTTGCGCCTCTGTGCACGCCACCAAGTCCACCCGTAGCAAAGACATGAATTCCAGCCATTCCTGCAATGTGCGCCGTTGCGGCAACTGTTGTTGCAGCACTCTTACCTTGAGCGATGATTATTGCCAAGTCTCGAATCGAAGCTTTAGAAATGTCATCACGATTAGCGATCGCATCTAGCTCAGATCGTTCTAATCCAACCAAAATCTTTCCATCTAGTAATGCAATCGTTGCTGGGACTGCGCCTGCATCACGAACGATTCGTTCGCATTCCAGCGCAACTTCTAGATTTGAAGGACGAGGCAACCCATGGGTGATAATCGTTGATTCCAGAGCAACGATTGGCTTTCCGGCCTTAATGGCAGCAGAAACTTCAGCCGATAGCTTGATTGCTTTTTCCATAGCCAAACTCTAGTGCACTCTCGTGGGAAGATAAGCACGTGCATTTGTCCCAGATAACTCCCTCGATATTTTCTTCCCTCGGGTTAGACAGTGCTGCCGATCACTTGGCAATGGGTCAATCGCCGATGGGGCGCGAACTTTTATTTCTTATCGATGGATTCGGCTTTGATACTTTGTCCAAGTACGCCGATGTAATGCCAACCATGAGCCGAATGATTAATTTCGGGAAAATTCAAACCGCATTTCCTTCGACAACTGCTACCTCACTTGCGACATTAACAACCGGAGAACTTCCTGGTGTCCATGGAATGTTGGGTTACACGGTTCAAGTTCCCAGAAGCGGCGGGCGGTTGCTTAATGCGCTGAAATGGGATGAACGTGTAGATCCTGAAAATTGGCAACCAGTAGAAACTCTTTTTCAGAGAGCATCCCGTGTTGGAATCAGTGTTACTCATGTTGCTGCCAAGCGTTACGAAAACACAGGTTTTACTCGTGCTGTTTTTCGGGGCGCTCAATACAAAGGTGCAAATGTTGTTGCTGATCTAGTCAGTGAAACCAAACAAGCACTACAGAAAACACCATCATTTGTTTACCTGTATGTAAATGAATTAGATGCTGCGGGGCACTCAGATGGAGTTGGCAGTGATAAATGGATTGCCGCACTTTCGGCAATTGATCAGATGGTTTCGCAGTTGATGAAGGAAGTTCCTAAAGGAACTCGAATCTGGGTTACTTCAGATCACGGAATGATCAATGTTGAAGAAATGATTGTCATCGGGCAGGACAATCATTTGTTAACCGGTGTAAGCGTTATTGCGGGAGAACCACGGGCGCGACACATTTATTTGACGGAAGATTCAGTTCAGGCACGTGTTGATGCAGCTGGCGTGTGGCAACAGTATTTGCAGCACAAAGCTGTGGTTCTTACTCGTGAAGAAGCGATATCAACCAATCTCTTTGGGGCGGATTCAAGCCCTGATTCAATTGATCGCATGGGTGAGGTAATCGCTATTGCCCGCGGTGGCGTGATACTTGTTGATGCAAAACGTGTTGATAAAGAAGGTGCCATGGTTGGACATCATGGTGGAGATAGTGAGATTGAATCTCAGGTTGGTTTACTGACAACAACGCTGAGCTAGTAAAAACCTGAGTTAGTAAGTTAGTTCTTAGGATCCTCTGGCTTGATGCCGAACATGATTTCATCCCAGCTTGGAACCTTGGCACGTGCAGTGATTCCATCACGTGTGGCTTCATCATCGGGTTCTTCGCGAATAACTGCTAAGCGGGGAACCTCACGAATAGGCTCAATCTCTTCTTCAATTTCATCCTCAATAGTTTCTTTGCGGAACTCGCTGTACACATCAATGATGCGACGCTCGGAGGGGTGAGAACTCTCGGTGGGGATGAGCGCTGCAGTTGGAAGTTGGCGTGGGGCAGGGTCATCACCCATCATCCAACGCGCATTTTCATCCATAGATTCAACTGTGCGTAGAACTGAATCAAAGCTCCATTGAGCAATGCCGATACCTGAACTGTTTGGATAATGAAGTTCTAATGTCCAAGTGCCATCTTCAAGGCGCCAGGTGTCCCATGACAATTCTGAAGAATCGATGTTGCGTGGAGCTAAACGAGAGATAACGGTCCCGAGCAAGGTAACGGCATCGCGTCCGCCTTCTTTGCGGATAACAATTTGTTGAGCTTGATCAATAATGTAAATGCGTTCAGAAAGAATTGGTCCGGCAAAACGTTCGATCTTTTCAATTGTTGTCTTGTTTTCACGAGCGATTTGTTCTGCAGTTTGTCCTGCACGCAGCAATCGCTGAATCTCTTTGATTGAAATACTTGGCTCATCAGTAGTTGGAACAGCCATCAGTCTTTGCTGATTAACGGTTGCACGCAATGTGTCAGAAACTCGAACAGTAAATTCATTTCCATCATTGTCATGCAAAGACAGGTACAGACCATCCTCGGTCTTTCCGTCTAGTCGTAGCTCAGTCACGAGCACGAGGGTAGCCGATAAGGGCCTTATAAGTCTGGAAATACGGAAGTGTGGCTGCACATGCCGCAATCATGAAACCCAGAGGTACCCAGTAAGCGATGTCGGCACCAAACTGGTCGATCACTAGGCCAGCTACAGCACTGGCGAATGCTCCACCCAATGGCATTCCTGCAACGACCCACGTCAAAGTCTCGGTGATTTGTTCTGGTGGCACCGCACCTTCTGCAACTCCGTAAGCGTTTATAACAAGTGGAGCCACAGCGAAACCATTAAAGAATAATGCAACGGCAAGCCACATCAAAGAGTGTGTAAACAACATGGGCACGGACAGCAAGGTAAGTGCGAATAAGAAAATCAAGAATCGTGTCGCACTCGATAACTTCCATTTAATTGCGCCATTAATAATTGCAGCGATTCCGCTGCCGAAAGCCCAAATTGCCAACAAAAGACCCGACATGTTTTCTTGTCCGCGCTGTTCTGTAAAGGCAACGGTGACAATTGCTATTGAACCAAAAAAGCCACCTAACAATGTTGTGGCAAGAACTATGGCTTGAACTCGCTTGTTGCGGATTACCGCAGGGTGGGGATCCACTATGCGCTTTGGTGTTGAAGGCGGCTCAGTAGATTTCTGCCTGATGAACAATGGAACACCGATTGCAATAAAGATGATTCCAACGATGATTCCGGCTGCTGGTGCAATCGTTGTAGCGCAAGCGGTCACGATGATTGGGCCCACAATGAAGACAATTTCATCCATGATCGCTTCATAGGAGTAAGCGGTATTTACTAAGTGACGGTCTTGTTCATCTTCGGCGGTACTTGATTTATCTGGGCTCAAAACATGTAACCAACGGCGACGAACTAATCCACCTGTGTTTACCGACATAGATTCGGCAATGATGATGCTTGCAAACCAAGTCCAGGTAGGAGCTTGATTCAAAACTAAGAGTGTAAAAACACAAAGCCCTGCAACTTTTACTGGAACGACGCGGACCAGCATTGCGCTTTGGCCAATGCGATCTGCAACACGTGACCAATGAGGTGTGGCAAAAGCCATAACTACAGATGCCGTTGCACTGAGAGCACCCGCTAATGCATATGAATCACTTGCAGCTACAACGATAAAAATCAGAGCAAGAGAATCCATTGAAATTGGCATGCGGGCAATGAGTCCAGGGATAGAAAAACCAAGGCCCCCAGGGGTTCTAAAAAGTGTTGCGTACCCAGAGAACATAGGCAGAAGTCTATCTCGGCATTAGACTGCACTCATGACCGATTCCAACGAATTGCTTCAACTTGCTTTAAAGATTGCGCATCAAGCAGGTGATCTCTTAGTTAATCGTCCGGCTTCTTGGGATTTAACAGTTAAATCAACAGCTATTGATATTGCTACGCAGATGGATACGGCCAGTGAAAAACTAATCGTTGAAAGTATTTTGGCTGCACGGCCTGATGACGGCATCATCGGTGAAGAAGGAACTTCACGTGCCAGCAAAAGCGGAATCACTTGGGTGATTGATCCAGTAGATGGCACCGTAAATTACTTTTACGGATTACCGGGGTGGGCAGTAAGTATCGCGGCAAAAGATGAGAATGGAACTTTAGTTGGCGTTGTTCATAGTCCAACAGTTAATTCCACCTGGCATGCCAGTCAAGGCGGGGGAGCATTTCTCAATGATGTGAAGATTGCGTGCAACAACCCTGTTGAACTAAACCGTGCCCTGTTTTCAACTGGCTTTGCATACGATGTAAAAGATCGCATCGAACAGTTAAAGATTGTGAATGTGCTCATCCCGCAAATTCGTGATCTACGCAGAATCGGATCTGCCGCTGCCGACATTTGCCATGTGGCAACAGGTTTAGTTGATGGCTACTTTGAAACTGGTCTGCACGAATGGGATTTAGCCGCAGCTGAGCTGATCGCCCGAGAAGCGGGGGCGGTTGTTACTACCTATCCGTGGCATGGGCTCAATCTGACCCTGGCCGCGGGTCCGCACCTGTACGAGACGCTCAAGGGACAGATTCCCGGGTAGGGCTAAGGCTCAGAGGCCGATTTACGGTTCTGAGCGTGGCTATGGCACAATACGCAGTCTGCACCGCCAAAGCGTGTGCTGAATAGAAATGACAAAAGGATCCGAATATGAACATTCTTGACGCTGTAGATGCAGTATCCCTGCGCAAAGACATCCCACAATTTCGTGCTGGTGATGAGCTCAAGATCCATGTTCGCGTTATCGAAGGTAACAAGAGCCGTCTTCAGGTTTTCCAAGGAATCGTAATCCGTCGCCAAGGTGATGGCGTTCGCGAAACTTTCACAATCCGTAAGGTTTCTTACGGTGTTGGTGTTGAGCGTACTTTCCCAGTTCACACACCTGTGATCGAAAAGATTGAGTTAGTAAAGAAGGGCGAAGTACGTCGCGCCAAGCTGTACTACCTACGCGACCTACGTGGTAAGGCTGCAAAGATTCGCGAAAAGCGCGATGGCATCGAAGGTTACGGCGATGGAATTCTTTCAACTCCAGTGTCCGAGCCAGTGGCAGAGATTGCTGTGGCAGAGGTTCCAGCTGAAGTTGCGACTCCAGATGTTGTGGTTGAAGCAGAAGCAGTAGTTGAAGCACCAGTTGCTGAAGCAACTGAAGAAGCTCCAAAAGCTGAATAATCTTTTCAATGCGCAATAAGGGATCGCTCCTTAAGGAGCTCCCAATCCTTGTCATAGTTGCACTTGTTGTATCTCTGTTTATTAAGAGTTTCTTAGTGCAGTTTTTCTATATTCCATCGGGATCAATGGAAAACACACTTCAGATCAAAGATCGTGTTGCGGTAAATAAAGTCCCATTTATTTCAGACAATATTAAGCGCGGCGATGTGGTGGTGTTCCGCGATCCCAATGATTGGCTTCCAGAGCCGTATGAAAATTCAACCAATCAATTTGTTGTAAAGGCAAAGAGTGCGCTGGTCGCGGTTGGCGTGCTTCCAAATCCAGCAAAGCAGTATTTAGTTAAACGAGTTGTTGGTGTTGGCGGAGACCGGGTTGTGTGTTGCACCAAGGATGGCAAATTAACCATAAACGGAGTTGAAGTAACTGAGCCTTATATTTTTGCGGGCAACAAACCATCAGAGATGAACTTTGATGTAACTGTCCCTAAGGGCAAGTTGTGGGTAATGGGAGATCACCGCGGAGCAAGTGCTGATTCGCGTTACCACCAAGATGACATCAACAAGGGCTTTGTTCCCGAATCCAAAGTCAGCGGTCGAGTCGTTGGTGTGATTTGGCCCTTTAAGAACATCACATATATTCCAAGAGTTGATGTTTTAAACAATTAACCTCATGAAGGTTATCGAACAACTTCTTGCTAATGCAGGAATCTCACCGATTGCAGGTGTAGATGAAGCTGGTCGTGGTGCATGTGCGGGCCCATTAGTAATCGCATCAGTTGTACTCAATGATCCTTTTGCACCCGAATTAGCAGTGGTGCGTGATTCAAAAGAAATTACCGAAGGTAAACGTGATGCGATTTTTGACTTAATTCATCAAGTCGCTGCATCGGTGAGCGTTGTTATTGTTCCTGCCAGTGAAGTTGATTCGCGGGGAGTACACGCAGCAAACCTTGATGGAATGCGCCGCGCAGTTCAGGGTTTATCTGTAGAGCCGGCCTATGTTCTAACAGATGGATATGCAATCGAAGGTCTAGGTGTTCCGAATCTTGCAGTATGGAAAGGCGATCAAGTCGTTGTTTCAATTAGCGCTGCATCGGTGATTGCAAAAGTCACCCGTGATCGCATTATGCGTGAAATGGATCTTGAGTTTCCTCAGTATGGATTTGCTGGGCACAAGGGATATATCACTGCAGCTCATACAAAAGCGCTCAATGAACATGGACCATGTGCACAGCACCGTCGATCCTTTGCCAATGTTGCAGCGCTAATCCACAAGTAGCGTAAGGGTTTCTCAGTGATGTGATCGGAGTATTTATCCTCTCTGATCATGAAGACAAAGAGCAATCAAATAACTGGCGCACAAGGGGAAGAAGCCGTAGCGCAATTCCTCATCAATCGAAAGATCGAAATCATCGAACGCAATTGGCGGGTTCGCGAAGGTGAAATCGACATTGTCGCTCTACATCCAACCGGTGTTTTCTCTTTTGTAGAAGTTAAGACCCGAAGTTCAGTTGCCTTCGGGCATCCATTTGAAGCTATTAATCGAGATAAAGCTCATCGTATGCAGCGGTTGGCTCTTGCTTGGTTAGCAACACATGGATGCTTGGGTAGTGATTATCAAATAGATGTAGCAGCTGTGCTGGTTCAATCAAATGGTTCGCATGAAATCGAATATCGAGAGAAGCTGCTATGACTCTGGCATTAACTCACTCTGTTGCTCTTTTAGGACTCGAGGGCCATTTGGTAACAGTAGAAGTAGATATTGCCGATGGACTTCCGGGATATTCATTGCTGGGTTTGCCAGATGCAGCTTTAACTGAATCACGGGAACGAGTACGCAGCGCCATTGTTAATTGCGGGGAGGTATGGCCCAATAGAAAAGTAACTGTCTCGCTGTCACCTGCTTGGTTGCCAAAGAGTGGATCAAGTTTTGATCTAGCAATCTGTATATCAGTGTTATCAGCCCATGAAAGTATTGAAAAAGAAAAAATTGAAGAACTCTTGTTCCTGGGTGAGCTTTCATTAGATGGTCGCATTCGTTCGGTACGCGGAGTATTGCCAGCACTGATGGCAGCGTATAAAGCAGGTGTTCGCACTGCGGTGGTGCCCGCAGCTAACTTTGAAGAAGCTCAACTAATGCAGGCCATGAACATAATTCCGATGGAACATCTCAAACAAGTTCTGCGCTGGTTGCGTACAGGTGAACGCGAAGTAGTTCAGGAATTCGACTTGCAATGGGAACAAACTGATACCCGTTTGGATTTTGCTGATGTGGCAGGACAATCTGCCGCACGTTTGGCAGCAGAAATTGCTGCAATTGGTGGACATCATATTTTGTTGATTGGTCCACCTGGCGCAGGCAAAACAATGATTGCCGAAAGAATTCCAACGATCATGCCTGCGTTAACCATTGATCAAGCACTAGAAGTTACCGCGGTTCATTCAATTGCAGGCACTTTGATGCAACGCTCTCCTTTATCGCTGCTTGCACCTATGGTCTCGCCTCACCACACAACGACACGAATTGCGATGGTTGGTGGCGGTTCTCATGCCATCAAACCTGGTGCATGTTCGCTTGCACACTATGGCGTTCTATTTGTAGATGAAGCACCTGAATGCGGTCCAGGTGTCTTAGATGCTTTGCGACAACCTTTGGAATCCGGAACCATAACAATCGCGCGTAGCGTAGGAAACTTAACTTTTCCGGCACAGTTTCTTTTGGTTTTAGCTGCAAATCCATGTCCATGTGGAAAGTTCACTGGACGTGGCCACAACTGCACCTGTACATCACAACAAGTTCGTCGTTATTTGGGAAAGCTATCAGGTCCATTAATGGATCGAATTGATTTGCGCGTGCAGGTTGATCCTGTGGGACGTGTAGATATGGCACGTGATGAACTAGGGGAAAGCAGCACAGTTATTCGTAACCGAGTCATTACAGCTCGCGAAGTAGGCAAAAAGCGTTTTGCGGGGATGGGTTGGAGCTTGAATTCGCAGATACCTGCCCGTGCTTTACGTTCGACTTTTCAACCTGAAAGAAATGCCATGAATTTTCTGCATGATGAACTAGATCGTGAACACATTACTGCCCGCGGTTTACACAAGATAATTCGTACCGCTTGGAGCTTTGCTGATCTGCAAGGTAATCCAACACCAACACTAGAAAATGTCATGTCTGCCCACACTATGAGAGGCAAGATCGAAGCATGAATGAACTTGATGCGCGAGCAATTCTCTTTAGTGTCATTGAGGGTGGACAATCTTTTTGGGCTTCTGAAATCTCAACAAAGGGAGCAGTTGCAGTTTATGAAAAGCTGGTAACTGGTGGGTATGACTCGATAAAGTATGAAAAGTTGATCACTTCATTGCGGGGCATCAGTGGCGATCAAGTGTTATCAGAAATAGACAAACATCAAGCACGGTTAATTACTCCCATAGATGAGGATTGGCCAGTTCAGGTAAATGATCTTGCAGCGCCACCTATTGGATTGATAGTCAAAGGAAACATCAGCGCATTGCACCAACCTTCACTTGCAATTGTCGGAACTAGAAATCCAACCTCCTACGGCGCACGAATTGCGGGGGATTTTGCCGCAGGCTTTGCCGATCGCGAGTGGGCAATTGTTAGCGGGGGTGCATATGGAATTGATTCCTATGCACATAAAGGAGCACTCATTGCCGAAGGTGTAACAGTTGCAGTGATCGCATCTGGCATCGATATCAACTACCCAGCAGGCAACACACGATTGTTCGCCGAAATTTGTGAGTCAGGATTAATGGTTACTGAATCCATGCCAGGTCAAAGAGCGCTTCCACATCGATTTCTAACTCGCAATCGATTGATTGCATCGATATCTAAAGCAACTCTTGTTGTAGAAGCTGCATTTCGCAGTGGCTCCTTAAGAACCGCTCGAGATGCCGCCGAGATGTTTCGGCCTGTAATGGCTATTCCGGGACCAATTAATTCACCCACTAGCGAAGGTTGTCATCGCTTAATTGGCGAAAGGGCTGCAGAGATAGTTACATCTGTGGCAGATGCAGTGGAGTTTATAGGAGCTAATTAATGAGAGAATAAGCCCATGAGTGATTTCCGTTCGGGCTTTGTGGCCATTGTTGGCCGCCCAAACGTAGGAAAATCAACTTTGATTAACGCACTCGTAGGTAGCAAGATTGCAATTACTTCTCACCATCCCAACACAACACGTACTGCGATTCGCGGAATTGTTCATCGTCCCGAGTTTCAGGCGGTCCTTGTAGATACTCCCGGCGTTCATAAGCCAAAGACTTTGCTTGGTCAGCGCTTAAATCAAGTTGTAGATCAGAGTATGGACTCTGTCGACATCGTCATCATGTGTATTCCCGCCGATGAGACATCTGGCGCAGGTGACACATTTATTGCCGCAGAAATTGCTAAGCACCCAAAGGCTAAGAAGTTTGCAGTTATCACCAAAACAGATTTGATCTCAAAGGAAAAGCTTCCAGTCCGCTTGCTGGGAATCATGAAAATTGCCGAAGGCTTTGTGTGGGATGAAATCATCCCGGTATCTGCAGCGATTCATGATCAGGTAGATCTGCTGAACGAACTTATTGGCAAGAACCTTCCGGCGGGTCCACAGTATTACCCTGAAGGAACAACCAGTGATCAAGCTATCGAACAGCTGATCTGTGAATTTATCCGAGAGGCTGCGCTGCAAGATGTTCGTGAAGAGCTTCCGCACTCGATTGTTGTAACTATTGATGAATTCGGAGAACGCGAAGAAAAAGGCTCACGCCCATTTTTCGATGTCCACGCAACTATTCATGTGGAACGCGATACTCAACGAGCCATCTTGTTGGGACATCAGGGCGCTCGTTTAAAGGAAATTGGAATTCGTGCACGTGCAGATATCGAGCGTGCACTTGCTGCAAAGATCTTCTTAGGTCTTCACATTAAGGTTTCAAAGGAATGGCAAAAGGATCCAAAGTTGCTGGCAAAGTTAGGATTTGGTGAGAAGGGCTAGTTGACTTGGCTTTTTCTACTTGCAAGGTATGAACCAATCAACACCAATGGTAATCCGATAATGATTCCCGCAGTCAGCGGCTCCTTCAAGATGATGACACCAAGAACAACTGCCACAGCGGTGTTCACATAAGTTACTAATGATCCGCGAGCTGGGCCAATCTCATCCATTAACTTAAAGAACAAAATGAA
>JBEINN010000020.1:0-9326 GCA_040378115.1 Candidatus Planktophila sp.
GAGGGATCTGGTGTAATCATAGTTATACCCACCGATAGAGTTCTCCCCCTCGGGAGGATTCGCATAGCGGCCGAGTGCGCACGCTTGGAAAGCGTGTATAGGGCAACCTATCGAGGGTTCAAATCCCTCATCCTCCGCCAGAACGTGGGTAATCCCCCAGAAGTTACAAGCGATGAAAATTCGTGTGCCGAAATAGATGATTCGCGCACTATCCCTGATGTGCCAATCAATAAGGGATACCTCACCAAAATCACCGCAGAAAGAGCGCGGAGAGAACGCCCTGACTTCATTGCTCCAGGAGCAACCAATGAAGTTCAAAAGGCATTAGTTGGCAAACCTTTGGAAAAGGTTGTCCGCTCCGCTCCCGTGATCCAACGCGAGATACAAGCGCCTCAGTCAACAAAGATAATCAAGTTAGACGGTGGTCGAATCTCAATTATCGATGCCATACAGCTTTTCGGATGGACACCAAAAACTCGTTTTGCTTGGCAGTTAGATCGATCTTCAATCACTCTAATCGCTCAAGAAGATGGGGATTTAGCATTTGATGCATCAAATCGAATTCTGATTCCTATGAACCTTCGTCGTCGGCTAAACATAAAGTCAGATGAGCAAGTCCTTGTTCTTTCTGATTCTTCACCTGTGGCCAATGTTCAGGTAACACCAATCAATCAAATACATAAATACATTAAGGAAGCAAAATAATGAATAACTCACTAAAAGAAATTATCCAAGCACTTCGTGAAGCCTGTCCCAATCTTTCCGATATGGAGCTAGCCCAACTTGCATTAGGTCAATCTGTTGGCAAGAAAAATGCTGGGGTAACTGTTTCAGAATTATTAGTAAAAGTAAGAGAAATCTACTGGGATAATGAACTCAAGCGTCTAAGGGCCAAAAAGAACCCTGATGGAACAATGAAAATAAAGGACACTTCTACTTATCGCGTTTATGACACAAATTGGAAACGCCTTGAGGCTCTCTTTGGTCAAAAAGATATTGCTGAACTGAAAGCAAGTGATGTAGTTGAAGTCGCACTACTAGCCGAGAAGGAATGCATTCAATACTGGGAAAGACTAAACAAATCACGCGAACAACGCGGAATGCCACTAAAAGAATTTACGGGTGCCAACAGATATAACGCCTGCTTAGATGCGATCTCTGTTGTATTCAACAAGGCGATTGAGCAAGAGCTCGTTCCAGCCAACCGCACGCACAGCATCCCTAGAAAGGAAATTGATACTCCTAAGCGCCATGGCCTCACGAAAGTTCAAGTAGACGAGCTACTCGAAACTGCGCTGAGTGGTGGAAATGATCCAATTCTTGACCACCTCATACTTTGGACTCAACTAGAAACAGCTGCCCGCATGGGAGGAATACTCAAACTCCAAATGCGAGATTTGGATACCCAGCGCCAGTCAATCACCTTGGTCGAAAAACGAAGTAAAAAAAGAGAACAGCCAGTAACCAAAGAATTGATGGAATCCTTAATTAGATTTGCTAAGAGTCGAGGTGCAACACAACTATCAGACTCCGTCTTCCGTTATCTTCCAAATAAAGCAGGAATATCGAGTCCTTTAACTTCTAAGCGTTTTGAAACGCTATGGAAAAGACTAGGTAAGAATCTTCCTTGGGTTTCTGCTCAAAGTATTTCTGGCCACTACTTACGTCATACAGTTTTAACCTGGGTGGATCGCACTTCAGGTCACTCAGTAGCTCGCGCTTATGCAGGACATTCAGCGGGCGATACAACAGATTCTTATACAAAAGTAGGATTCTCGGAAATTGTGAATGCTCACTCATCAATCACAGGCACACTTCATCCTCTACAGAATTTCTAGCACAGACAACAAATTCTGTAGAGGATCGAGAAGTTATAAACCTTCTTGGTAATTTAGTGGAGGAACGTAGGCATATATGTTTTTGCCACCTTCACTTATGTTCCAATAAAACTTAGGAAGATCTCTAATTACATCTGGATCAACTGCATAAGCCCTCTGGGCTCGGCCAGAGCGCTTACCGTTCCAACCTCTGTCGCCTTCGCCATAACTAGTCTCAACGACATGTTTGGTCCCAGTAGCGTCAATCATTTCTTGTGGCGATGGAGTCTGACCAAGCCATCTAATTGGTCCGGTATTGAGCAACTCTTGCCCGGTGAGAGAAAGGCTTCCCAAAGTCTGAGAAGCTATAACCGTAGAGACTGATGAACTTCTACATCGTGCTACCAGACTCAAAAGCGTGTGAGTTGCGTTGATTCTGCCTAGGGCTCCTGCTTCATCGACGACAAAGAGAATTGGCTTTGGATTCTCTTGACGCATTGGTGTACGAAGCCAAGAATCGAAATCATGCAAAATAGCTGCTCCGATTCGAAGATCAGATTCCCTGGTCGCATCCAAACTAAAAACGGCTATTTCCCAAGGATCACTCCAACTAAATCCAGAATGAGTGGCTCTAGCACCAACTTGTTGAAGCGGGCTCAATCGATTCGCCAAGCCTTCAGCGATGACGATCCCGAGTGGAATGCCTTTTTCTTTCTGTGCAAAAATCGCACGATCTTCAGGATTTTCTGCAAAAGAATTGCCGTTTCTAACACGATTTAAGATTTCATCAACATTAGTTGGTGCTGGTGCAGATGTGTAAACAATTACTGCCCAAAGGGCTCTGACCATTCTTGCTCGATAAAAATCTCCATCACCTTGGGTTGGTGCTGGAAGAAAACCAGTAATGCGATCGGCAATATCTTCCTTGCTTCCGCGAAATAGATCAATTGGATCACCTGGCCAATTCTTGACTCTTGGCTTTGTTTTCATGGTGTCACAGCAAATTGCTGAGAATAATTCTCTCTCCTGGCGTCCACCTTTGAAATCGATAAATACCACTCGCCAATTTGCATCAAGTGCACATGCACCCATACGCGAAAGCAAGTGCGATTTGCCAGCGCCAGTCGCAGCAATTACTAAGTGGTGGGCACTCGATGTTGGATTCAGAGGAAAGTTGATTAAGTTTCCATCAAGATATTTGGTGAGGGTTGAAATATCTGGTGCATTCTTTCTATCTTGTCGCAGACGATGATCTACAGGGTTAGCAGTGATGCCAATGACTTTCTCTTCTCTAGAGTTCTCTCGTGGGAGAATGAATCTAAGTTTTGAGAAAATGCGATGAGCTCTTGCAAATGCATTCGTAAGAATCGCACGCCTTACAGCATCCAAAATTGCCAGATCAAACTTTCCTTTGAAAATCTCAGACTGCACAACCGATAGTTCATAAGAGGCAATAGCAAAAGCAATTGGAATCAAGGAGAACCAGAAAATAACTATCCCTACGCAGCCAACCACCCACTGCTGAGCCTTTATCCCCTCCCAGATCAAGAATAGAGCCAAGATATTTAATGGAGTAGCAAAAACAATTGCCTTACGAATCTCTGCTTTAAACTCTTTAACCCTCCATACATATGGGCGGGCTGCCCAACGTGGCGTGACATATTTTGCTAATGCAAGGGGTAGCGCCAAGATAAAAAAGGCCGCAGCAAAAAAATCGTCCATGCCAGATCCTTCATCTTTCCGCTCTTCTTCAACGTCCTTGATAGGTTTCTGATTCATAGCTTCACCTCATTTGGAAGTAAAAAGATTTGCATTTTGCTCTGTAAATCGTTCTCAAGCATGTTGATATGTGACTGGATCACCGGATAGAGAGCATCGGTTGTCCAGTAATGACAGCCAGTTATGTTTTTTGTTCGAAGGTTCGCCATCATTATGTGCGTGAGACGAGAGCTGTCTTTTTGAGTTCTTTCGACTTCAACCAAAATTCGCTGAGTGTCAACAGAAGCCAAGCCATCGGCTAGGTGACTTGCTCCAAACTCACGACGAAGATCTCTCTCGCAGGTCCATTTCCAACCTCTCTTTTCATATTCAATCCGAACTCTGGCCGTAGCCACAGTGTGATGAATCGAGGAAAAACTTGGGGCGTAGCTTCGTTCGCCACGAGAAAGTTTCAGATTGGCTACCTTCATACCTTCAATTGTCGGCCAGACAATGCTCGGAGATTTTGCTAGCAAAATCTTCTTCTGCACTAAACCAAGCCTTTGCCATCTTTCGACTAAACGCCTCAAAGCTCGAGGATCTATCTTCTTGCCTCTGATTTCAAAAAGCAATTGCAATGTGTCAAGACGCACTGCTTGTTGCTCTGCTATCCATGTTATGTATTCAACATCTCGTTCAGTTAATCGAAGAGATTTATTCTTATTATTCATTTGCACTCCTTTGGGGTTAGTGAGATTCGATAATTCGAATCTCACTCAGTACAGTGCAAATCAATTTTAAAAAAGCACGAGTCCCTGCTCTTTAAATACTAAAATACTCATACCCCTACCTACCACCACACCACTACCCGTTACTACCCCCGCCACTACTAATAAAATTACATGTTCCTGACCACTCTCTATATCTTGCTGGTAGAGAGTGGTCAGGAACAGAGATAGTAATTTTGAGCGAGAGATTGCAGCATTTAGTTACCCTCAGGCGGGGGTAGTAACGGGTCAAACTGTTTGGATGTTAAGCCACATTTTCATAGTTGGCTTTAAACACTTCTTCTTGAAGCCACTTCTTAAAATCTTCATTGTTCATAAATTGCTTAAATAGTTCAACCTGATCTTGCATGAGGGAGTTCATTACTCTCTGAAGAGCGGCCCCCAAGCTGGCAAAAATTCAGTTAATACAACGTGGCAAGAACTAAACATTGCAGCTGACGCAACAACACGATCGCCGGCTTTAACCATGCAGGCAATAGATGCAAACATGGGGCGATTGGGTTCTTGATAGCCCCAGGCATCTTTACTCATTCGCTAAGTGTAAGGGGAAGGACTATAGTGGTGGGCATGAGTAATCTCGCAGTAGCAGTTCAAGATTTAAGCAAGAAATATGGCGATACGTTCGCTGTTTCACACGCTAATTTTGAAGTACCAATGGGCACTGTTTGTGGTTTCGTCGGGCCAAATGGGTCAGGCAAGACCACCACTATTCGCATGTTGTTGGGCTTGATCTCACCAACTGGCGGCACAGGTGAGATCTTGGGTCATTCAATTAAGCACCCGGAAAAATACTTGGCCAGCGTTGGTGCGATGATCGAAGGACCCGCTTTCTATCCAGCTTTAACTGGTCGTGAGAATTTAAATGTATTAGCAACTTTGGGTGGCTACGGAACCGATCACGTGCAATCACTTCTTGAGCGAGTTGGCTTGGGCGATCGCGGCAATTCAAAATATAAGACTTATTCATTAGGCATGAAACAACGGCTTGGAATTGCTGCATCCCTTCTGCCTAATCCAAAGTTATTGATTCTTGACGAGCCAACTAATGGGCTAGACCCAGAAGGAATTCAAGAGATAAGAGATCTATTAAAATCTTTAGCACAAGAAGGCACCACAGTTTTTGTTTCTTCACATTTACTTTCTGAACTCGAGTTAATCAGTCAGCACTTAGTGATGTTACGCAAAGGTAAAGTTTTATTCGCTGGCAAGATCGAAGATTTATTCTTGGCGCAACAACCTTTCATCTTGGTTAAAACCCTAAATGAAAGTGATTTGCCTAAGATTTCTGAGATTGCAGCTGCGGCTGGCCATAAATCAACGATTCGCAGCGGTGTCGCGCATATTGAAGGTCCCGCAGATTGGGCAGCCGAACTTAATAGATCAGCATTTGCTGCTGGTATTACGCTCTCGCAGCTGTCGCCGATGTTGCCCAGCCTAGAAGAAACATTCTTCGAAATGACGGGGGATTCCGAATGAACCAAATATTTAATGGCCAGGTCTTTAGAGCAGAGTGGCGCAAACTTCGTCGACCAACGGCATTTCTGGGCACCATGCTGGTATCGGCAGGTTTAACTGGCTTGGTTACTTCGTTACTGTTTTTGCTGATTGATTCACCGCAAGGTAACTCTGATCGTGGCAACATGATTTCTCGTGAAATTCTGCAACTTCCAAGTGGTTTAACTATTGGGTTTAGTAATGCAGCTGGGTTATTAGGAATCTTTGCCTTGTGTGTCTTTGCTGCGCAAACTGCCCAGGAATACACCTACGGAACTTTGCGTAACTTATTGGTGCGCCAACCGCGTCGCCTGCAATTGTTACTTGGAAAATATTTGTCAATGGCTTCATTTGCCATTGTGATGGTGATCCTGGCTGCGGTTGTCAGCATGTCTTTAGCTTTTGGATTATCGGGTAAAGCCAAAGTTGCAACCGATGCTTGGATAACGTCAGATGCACTTCAGGAATTGGCAAAAACTTTCGGAAATGTTCTTTTATCGGTTATCGCATTTGGCACGATTGGCATGATCTTAGGTTTATTGCTTCGCTCGCCAATCAGCGCTATTTCGCTGGGTGTTATCTGGTTGTTGATTGTGGAAAATATCCTAGTTGCAGTTAAATCAAGTTTAGGAACTTGGATGCCAGGAATCTTGATATCAACAATCGCAGTCGGTGGCACTGATGACATTTCTTATACCCACTCAATAACGATGGTTACAATCTATTTGGTGGTAAGTACCGCAATCGTGGTTACGCTTTTTAAGCGACGTGATGTATCTAATTAACTCTAATTTAATTAGATACTGACACGGCGGCGCTTCTAACTCATTTCTAAGGTGCCCCATTTATCCTAGGAGCATGTCGAAGCGGTTTATTGCGCTCGCAGTCGCGCTTACTTTTCTAGGAGATCAAGAATTGCCGCATCTTGTCCTGTTTGAAGGCAATGTTCATTAGCTTGGAGTTCTTCAGACGGATGTTCCGTAACTGGTCTGATCCATTTTGAATAAGTCCCGTTATAGAGAGCTTTGCCCGCAAGACAACGGCCACTGTGTTTTCGTGAATTAGCGAGGCAGACGAATGTCGCTGTATGCACGGCCCTACTGCCCGCTCCGACTGACTTTCTTCATGATTTGAGTCTAAGTCAGTCCAACGACAAATAAAATGGCATTGCAGGTCAAGAATTCATGACCGCCAAATTAATTCCAAAAAAGTCGCTGCTTTTCTTGCCCTGAAATGCTAAATTGCCTTTTATGACCCGTTTACCTAAAAAACGGGGAATTACCCAGGCTGAAGAGGATAAATCCCTCATCCTCCGCTCCCTAATACAAAAGTCGAAAGTTCGGTCACCACTGAACTATTCGGTTGTCTTCCCACAGAACACCGGTGGTATCGCCTGCGTTAAATTCTCTAGTTGCTAACCAAAGTGCCGTTGCTGCACCTTGTTCTGCACTGCGCGGTGCATCAGGGCCACCCATGTCGGTGCGGGAATGATTCGGGCACACTGCATCAACTAAAACTCCACGCGCACCTAACCCAGTTTCATGGGCAAGATTTCGCACAAATGCATTAACACCAGCTTTGCTGATTCGATATGGCGCAAGGCCGCCAGCATTTCCGGGGCCAGACATGCGACCTAAACAGGCAGAGTAAATAATGATGCGACCATTTCGGGCTTCAGCCATTGCAGGTGCCAAGCCATTAACAATTGTGAAAACGGAATCTAAGTTAATTGCCATTACGCGACGCCACTCAGCATCAGTTGTTTTCAACGTCTTTGACATTTTTTCACTCATGACGCCATGAGCCAGAATCATGATTTCAGGGGCAGATTGCTGTTGCGCAATTAGTTCAACCGCTTTACGAGTTGCCTGCATATCTTCTAAATCAACGGCATAGGTTAAGAACTTTTGATTTGGGTATTGGCTTTGCAGAGTTTGTTGGGCAAGCAAAAGGCGGCTTGAATCCTTGGCAATCATCACGATGTCATGGCCCAACGCAGCGAGAGACTTGGCGTTTTCAAAACCCAAACCTCTGCTTGCGCCAGTAACTATTGCTAAAGCCATGGGCAAAGCCTGCCTCAGATTGCTCGAAATTGCCGACTGAAATTGATGTGCTAATTCATTTGCATGCGTAAAGTATTGACCTATGGCAACTAAAGATCGCAGCGGATACTTAACTTGGAAACATGGTCGAACTTGGTTTCGCGTAATCGGAGACCTTAGAAATGGGCAGACTCCAATTGTTGTAATGCATGGCGGCCCAGGCGGAACTCACGTTGGAGTTCTGACCATGGCAAAGCTACTAAACGCCTCAGGTCGCCCGGTAATTGTCTATGACCAACTTGGCTGCGGTAATTCAACTTCGTTAAAAGCCAAGCCAGCTAGTTTTTGGACAATTGAATTATTCGAAGAAGAACTGACTCGACTTATTAAGCACCTTAAGATTGAAAATCGCTACCTGCTCGCAGGTGCATCGTGGGGCGGAATGCTGGCGCTGAATTATGCAATCAAGAAACCCAAAGGTTTAAAGGGTTTAATCATCGCTAACTCACTGCCATCTAGTCGCATGTGGGTTACTGAGACTCGCAAGCTTGTGGCAAAGTTGCCAGCAAAGCATCGCAATGCGATTTATAAATATGAAAAGTTAGAGAAATACAAAGCTAAGGAATATCTAGCCGCCAATGTTGAATTTGCCAAACGGCACATCAGACAGATTCCACAACTAGTTGATTTTGCTCGCAAACCAAAATTCGGTATGCATGTTTACGAAGCGATGTGGGGACCAACTGAATTCACGGTACGCGGCACACTTAAAGATTGGTCAGTTGAAAAGGAACTTCACCTAATTAAAGTGCCGACTTTCTTTATAAATGGTGACCAAGATGAGGCAACACCAGTTATGCAGCGCTTTATGAAAGCTCGCGTTAAAGGTTCGCAGTATTACTGCATTAAGGGAGCATCACATATGGCACCAGCGGAAGCACCGCTTGAATGGATGCAGGCAACCCAGAAGTGGCTAACTACTAAAAAGCTTTAGTTAAATCTGGACACCGATGTACTTAGTTTGTAAGAACTCGTGAATCCCATCGAAGCCACCTTCGCGGCCTAAGCCAGATTGCTTAACGCCACCGAAAGGTGCGGCTGGATCAGAGATAACACCCTTGTTGATCGCAACCATTCCAGATTCCATGGCCTCTGCTGTGCGAAGCGCACGGGCTAGGTCACTTGAGAACACGTAACTAATTAGTCCGAATTCGGTGTCATTGGCCAGCGCAATTCCTTCGGCATCGGTATCAAAGATTACGACTGGGGCAACTGGGCCAAAGATTTCGTGCTTCAAAATTGGGTTGTCTTTAGCCACTGAGAGCACTGTTGCTGGGTAGAAAGCACCTACGCCATCGGGGGTTTTACCGCCAGTTTCGACCTTAGCGCCAGCTGCGATTGCTTGATCTACTAACTCAGCGATCTTGTTGCGTTCTTTGACTGAAACGCTGGCACCTAGAGTTGTTGTCGCATCGGTGCCGCGACCA
>JBEINN010000122.1:0-3123 GCA_040378115.1 Candidatus Planktophila sp.
CCGCTCTCGACCTGGAATCTAGCGTCGACTAGGGGGCTTTTCACTTCATTGGTGTTGCAGACGATGAAGGAGAACAGTTTTGCAACTGAGTTCGTCGAAGATATGTGTGTAAAAACTTCGGGACTGAGAAAGCGTTAAGCACACTACGCCCGTAGAAGCCCTGTTTTAATACCGAAGGACCCGGGTTCGATTCCCGGCACCTCCACAACGAACGAGGAGTATGAAAGTGCTTGCACTTTCATATATCCGAGTGAGGCGCGTTGGTTGAGCGCTTTAGCGCAAAACCTCCACCATTCTTTATTTAGGACTGGCCTGCTGGCCCATTTCCATCCTTGCCTGATGAGCGACCATTTTTGCGAGATACGCCAAACTTGGCGAACAAGTCACGCATGAAAAAGAACTCTGGAAAATACTCGCGTCGTAGCCCGATGTAGCAGGTTACAACCGAGAAAAGACCAACCAATCGTGGGATGAGTGGCAATTCAGTGATGAATAACCACATAACGCCGATCAAGTTTCCTAAAGCTACAAGAATTAGATGTACGAATTTGCGAAACAGATTCAGAATCACGATTGCTAAAGAAGCTTTCGTCTCTAGCCGAGATTTTACAAATTGTGAAGACAAAGCGATTGATAGTGGCCCAGTGAGAAGAGCTATCAAGAGCAGTATCGCTACGAAGAAGGCTAATGATTCCACTTATCTGCCCCAATCAGTTCTAATTGCTGCGAATAGAACCATATCTTCGCGGGTGCCATCATCTTGGCAACAGGCATCTCGCTTAATTCCCTCTTGCATGTAACCAGCGTTTTTCAAGACTTTTAATGAAGGAAGATTAGATGAAACTACTAAGGCTTCAATTCGGTGGAAACCGATACTCTCAAAACCATATTCAGTGAGTAATCGGACAGCAGCAGTTGCAACGCCCTTGCCTCGCGTATCTGCGGTTAACCAATAGCCAATTTCAGCTTTTCCAGAATCTAGATCTAGTGTGTGAAATGAAAGAGCGCCAGCGAATTTCCCATCGTATTCAAGAGCTAACTGAAGCTCTGTACGCATAGTGAAACCATTTGGTGAGCGTTCACGAATGTAGTGCTCTGCATTAGCCATTTGGTAGTTAGCTGGAATGCGCGTGAATTGTGGAATGATTGGATCCTGAACACCTTCAAAAAGCGGAACGATGTCGCGCTCTTCAGGCTTGCGAAGCGTAATCAACCCATAATGCAAGGTTGGAACTTCAGTAGGCCACCAAATCATTGTGCAAGTATGACAGTAGATGCTCAGACTGCTTCAAGGAATGGGCGAGAGGGGACGAAAAAGGTTTTACCTTTTGGTGACTTCCAGAGGCATGAGCCATCGGGATTACTTTCAAGGCTCCAACCACCATGTGTTTTCATTCTGTGGTGGCGTCTGCACAGCAATCCAAGATTTGCAGCATTTGTTTCACCGCCAGTTTCCCAACTTTGAGCATGATCAATATCTGAACTCTGACCTGTCCGTCTACATCCAGGGAATCTGCAGACTCGATCTCTCGCAAGTAAATAATCCACAAGTTCTTGGGGTGGTGTGTACTTTTCTCTACCAAAATCTAAGAGATTCCCAGTCGTTGGATCACTTACAAATCTTTGCCAGTTTCCATCGGCAGCTAAACGACGCGCTACGGATGCGGGAATAGCTCCGTATCCAGCGAGTTGTCCTGGATTTTCTGCTAGTCCTAACAAAGTTGGAAGATCAATTGCAACACTGATTGTTATAGGGCGTCGATGCGGCTGTACGTCATTTGCCAAAGAAGATAATGCCTGAGATGCGATGTAGGTAAGCGCATCAGCCCGTTTCATATCAGCAGAAAGCATTGACCATTCTGCTGCGCCTTCATGAGTATGGTGCAAGCAATCCTTTGAGATTCCAGTAACAGCATCACACAGACATGCCAGTTCTTCTTGATTTCTCTTCAGAATATAAGCCTCGATAGATTTCATAACGGTTTGCGCATCTTCTGCTGGCAAAATTGCGATAACTGTTGCCATTCCATCCGCCTCTGGGTAGCAGGTCACGCGTCGTGAATCTCGTGCACGATCAACGATCTCTTCAAACTCTTCAGGTGCAAGCTTTGCAATGGTTGTCTTGACCTTTGATGCTACTTGTCCTGGAGTATGAAACTCGGCATGCGCAAGTGCTGTCTGCTCCACACGAAAAATTGATTCTTCGCTTAAACCATTTCTGATTGCACTAGCTGTCTCACGAGCAATCACCGTTGCATGAGCCACCGAAATCTCGCCAGTAGAAAGAGCTGAAATCGTGTTGGGCAAATGTCCGACCAATACGCGTGCTACATCAATTCGATTTTGCGCAGTTGTTGGGGATAATCTCAAGGCGGTAGCGACATCTTCCCGTTCTTCATCATCTACACAGCCAAAAATTCCACCATCTTCATCAGCATATTCACCAGCGATTGCAACTAATGCCTCTTGCTTGAGTGCGCAGATCCAAGATTCTTGGCGATCAAGGGCCGATAAGTAATCAATACGACCTGAAGAACTTAAAGCACGTGGATTGATCTCGATTAACTCGCCTAAAGTTTTGTATCCAGGCTTTGCCCTGAGCAACTCGGCAACTTCAATATCGAGAATCTCTCGAGGAATTCGTAGCGCGGTTGTCATGGATCGAACTATTGATCCACCCACCGACAGATTTAAAAGTTATGCACACCCCAGATTCCTGTTGCTCAATCGAAGTAAAGAGCTCTAAGAAATCGTATCTTTGTCTAAAGCGACCATAGTCGTCCGTTTTGCAGAGTAATTAGGCCTTGGATTTCGATGAACTGCTTTACAAGATTGAGCGCTGCAAGATTGAGCCCTAGAAACTGGAGCGCTTAACCCTCTTGTAAGTCAGTAGGTGCGCCGTGCACATCGAGTACATCCCCACCTAACTTCGATCCTTCGCCGCTGCGGTTAAGTGGTGACTTTGGCTTGGCATCTTCCTTGTAAATCGCTGGAATAGAGCCAAGTAAGCCTTTCTGGAAATCTTCAAATGCCTGCAGAACTTCGCGCTTTGTATTCATAACAAAGGGCCCCATCCATGCGACAGGCTCTTTAATGGGTGCGCCGCCAAGAATAAATAGTTCA
>JBEINN010000015.1:0-10512 GCA_040378115.1 Candidatus Planktophila sp.
AGCCAACTCTTTGCTCGAACTGCGTTGATTACAACTTCGACGCCCTGCCCAGTAGAAACCGGCGCTTCTTCGGTAGGTGTCACTTCTTCTGTCGCAGTGGGCACTGGTGTTGCCTCTGGTGATTCGGTGGGTGTTGCTGTTTCTTCAACAGCTACAGGAATATCTGGTGATGAATCATTTGAGACAATAATTTGAGCCAAACCTGCCACAAATAATGAAGCAACAGAAATCGTGACTAATACTTTCCACGAAACTTTTCGAGCCTCTTTAGGTTCGCGCATAACATTGTTTTCAACAAGCAAATCTTGCATGGTTCGATCTACATGCATCTGCTCATCCTCGAAAGCAGTCAAAAAATCCTGAGGATCAACGTTGAGTTTGATTGCAATATTTCTAAGATGACCACGTGCATAGGTTTCGCCGCCACATTGTGAAAAATTATTTGATTCCATTTCACGAAGCAAAGTTCCGCGGATATTTGTGGCTGCAGAAAGATCATCGATGCTAAGGCCAGCATCCTTACGGGCCTTAGTAATCATTGATCCAAGTGACATTAGACATCCTTAATGCAGCACACGGGTGAGGACTAAGTGTAAGTCGTGGGGGGTTAGGGTGACTAGGTACAGGTGTGAACTAGTGGGGTGAAAACTACTCATTCACCCTGCATTAACCCAGAATCAATAATCTCGAAGGGTTGCTAGCACTGAATCAAGTTCATCTGGCTTTACCAAAACGGTGCGGGCCTTAGATCCTTCGGAAGGTCCAACGATTCCGCGAGACTCCATCAAATCCATTAAGCGGCCAGCTTTAGCAAAACCAACACGTAACTTTCTTTGCAACATTGATGTTGATCCGAACTGTGTTCCTACAACTAGTTCTACTGCTTGACACAAGATATCTAAATCATCACCAATCTCTTTATCTACCATTTTCATTTGATTCACGGGCGCAGTTACATCTTCTCGATAGCGCGGCTTTAGCTGCTTTTTCACATGTCCTGTAACCGCTTCGATTTCACGTTCAGAAACATATGCTCCCTGAATTCGAATTGCTCTGCTAGCTCCCATTGGAATGAACAGACCATCGCCTTGACCTACAAGCTTTTCTGCGCCCGGGCTATCTAAAATGACTCGACTGTCAGCCAGAGAACTTGTAGCAAAAGACAAACGTGAAGGAACATTTGCCTTAATTAATCCAGTTACAACATCTACTGATGGTCGCTGGGTTGCAAGCACTAAATGGATACCAGCAGATCGAGCTAACTGAGTAATGCGAACGACAGATTCTTCAACCTCTTTAGCTGCGATCATCATCAAATCTGCTAGCTCGTCAATAATGACCAAAAGATAGGGATATGGCTCAACAGTTCTATCGCTGCCTTCTGGCACAACTACCTTGCCGGCACGAACCGCCTTATTGAAATCATCGATGTGTCTAAAGCCAAAGGTTGAAAGATCTTCATACCGAAGATCCATTTCTCGAACTACCCATGTCAGGGCATCAGCAGCTTTTTTGGGATTAGTAATAATCGGTGTAATTAAGTGCGGGATACCTTCGTAAGCATTTAGTTCTACTCGCTTAGGGTCGATCAATACCAAGCGAACATCATCTGGTGTTGAGCGCATTAAAATTGAGGTAATCATCGCATTGATCATGGATGATTTACCCGCACCGGTTGCTCCCGCCACCAAAAGATGGGGCATTTTGGCTAAGTTTGCACAGACGAAATTGCCTTCAACATCTTTTCCTAGCGCTACAAGCATTGGATGTAAGTCTTGTCCGGCAACAGTTGAGCGCAAAACATCGCCTAAAGCCACAATCTCTCGATCAGCGTTAGGGATTTCAATTCCGACCGCAGATTTACCTGGGATAGGCGAAAGAATTCGAACATCACTACTGGCAACTGCATATGAAATATTCTTTGACAGTGCGGTGATTCTTTCAACCTTGACTGCATTTCCGAGTTCGACCTCGTAACGGGTAACGGTTGGGCCACGCATAAAGCCCGTAACTTTGGCATCAATTTCAAATTGCAAAAACACTTCTGTTAATGCAGCGACTACGACTTCATTTGCCTTGCTCTTGGCCTTTGCGGCTGGGCCTGCTCGTAGCAGATCTGGGCTAGGAAGTTCATACTTAATATCAGCGGTCAACAATAATTGCTCTGGGCGCTTTACTGCGACCGTGTTTTCACTGACGGGTGGAACCGTTGCAAAAGGTTCTTCCACCGGAAACTCTTCATCAAAGCTTTCTTCATCTAATTCTTCATCATCTGCGGGTGCATTCCATGGAGCGACCACAGGTGTTTCAAAAGGTGGTGTGTCGGTTACCTCAAAATCAATCTCCACCTTTTCAGCACGTTCTGGTCGCTTAGACCACAACCAACTGCTGGCCGATGATACGCGGGTAAATACTTCGCTGACTGGAGTCGCTGTGATTACGAGTACACCAAAGACAAAGGTAATGAAAAGGACTGGATACGTTAAGACAGAAGTCAGAAGAGTTACAAGAGGCGTTGAAACTCCATATCCAAGCCAACCGCCTCCATCGCGCATAGCAGTTGCACCTGTCCCCACAGAACCATTGAGCAAATGCGCTAGTCCAGTAGTTGAGAGCAATAGCGCCAAAGTTCCTATGATTATTCGACCAGTTGCTTTTGAATCCTCTGGAACTCGAAATAATCTAAAAGCAAAATAGAGAAGTACAACTGGAGCAAAGAAACCAACTAAACCAAATCCACCATAAACAACTGAATACACCGCACGACCGACGACATTATCTGAACGAAACCAAGTACCTGCAGTTGCAATAAGGGCGAGGATCAAAATAAGAAATGCAATTCCATCACGCTGGTGTGCAGGATCTAAATCACGGGCACCACGAGCGACAAAGCGAACACCGCTACCTAAGGATTTTGCAATAAAACGCCAAATGGATACAAAGCCTCGACCCAGAGCTCCACCTACAGCTCCAGTCTTACTTTTTGCTTTTTTCCTTTTAGCCACACGCACGATGGTAAAGGGTGAACATTTCCGAACCTACTAGGCGCGCCGTTCTTTAAACTTCTATAACGACAGGGACAATCATCGGCTTTCGACGATGTTCTCCCCCAACCCATCCACCAATAGTTTTTCTAACAATCTGTGAGAGTTGATGGGTTCCGTTATTCCCATCTGCAACAGCAACTGCAAGTGCCTTCTCAATTCGCATTTTGACCTCATCAAACATCGCAGCATCCTCATTAAATCCGCGTGCGTGAATATCTGGCCCTGCCACAATTTTTCCGCTTTGTGAATCAATGACAACGATGCATGAGATAAATCCTTCTTCACCAAGAATTCGACGATCCTTTAAGGAACTTTCTGTGATGTCTCCGATGCTTTGTCCATCAACGAATACAAAACCAACTGGTACGGCTCCAACAACTTCTGCCTCGTGATTGACTAAATCGATGACGACTCCGTTATCAACGATGAAAGTATTGCCGCGAGGAACGCCTGATTGAATTGCAAGCTCTGCATTTGCTTTCATGTGTCGCCATTCACCATGGATTGGCATTACATACTTAGGTTTTACGATGTTGTAGCAGTACAGCAATTCACCTGCAGCTGCGTGACCGGAAACATGCACCATGGCATTTGCTTTATGAACTACCTTGGCACCAAAACGTGTTAACTCATTGATGATACGAAAGACTGAGTTTTCATTTCCTGGAATCAGCGATGAAGCCAAAATTACTGTGTCACCTTCGCCAACCCGAATTTGATGATCGCCATTTGCCATTCTTGAAAGTGCAGCCATCGGCTCACCTTGAGAACCGGTACAAATCAAAACGACATTGTCATCGTATTGATCAAGATCCTTGGCATCAATGACAAGGTCTGCAGGGACATGTAAGTAACCCATATCTTCTGCGATCTTCATATTACGAACCATCGAACGTCCGATAAATACAACTTTTCGTCCATGCTGTGCCGCGATATCAATTACCTGCTGAACTCGGTGAACGTGAGAAGAAAAGGAGGCAACAATCACTCGACGTTTAGTCGAAGAGATAACGCGATTGAGCGCAGGCATAATTTCTCGCTCAGAAGGTGTGAAGCCAGGAATGTCAGCATTTGTTGAATCCACCATGAACAGATCCACGCCTTGCTCACCTAAGCGCGCGAAGGTTCTTAAATCTGTTATGCGACCATCTAATGGAAGTTGATCCATTTTAAAATCACCTGTTGCTAATACACGACCAGCATCAGTGTTAATAACAACCGCTAATGCATCTGGAATCGAGTGATTGACCGCCACAAATTCGAGAGTGAATGGACCAATATCTTCAGTACCACCTTCGCGAACCTCTCGAGTAAGGGGTGTAATTCGATGTTCCTTTAGCTTTGCAGATATCAATGCAAGAGTTAATGCTGAACCGTAAATTGCTATATCGCCACGCTCGCGCAAAAGGTATGGAATTGCACCTATGTGGTCTTCATGTCCGTGAGTAAGGAATATTCCAATTACATCCTGTAGTCGATCTCGGATGTAAGAAAAGTCAGGCAAAATAAGATCAATACCTGGCTGGGTATCTTCTGGAAACAAAACACCACAGTCGACGATAAGAAGGTTCGATTTGTATTCAAAGACCGTCATATTGCGGCCAATTTCAGTTAAGCCACCTAGGGCGACAATACGCAAACCGCCATCAACTAGCTTTGGCGGAGTACTTAAGTTGGGATGTGGATGATTCATTAGTTAACTGCGACGCCACCAGCACGCAGATCTTCGCGCAGCTGCGCAATCTGTGCATCTGTTGCATCGACGAGTGGAAGACGAGTGTGGCCACCAGGTAGGCCCATAAGTGTCAGTGCTGCTTTAGTAAGAATCGCACCTTGTGTACGGAAAGTACCGGTGTAAACAGGAAGTAGCTTTTGATGAATTTCAAGTGCACGAGCAGAATTACCTGCAAACCATGAATCAAGAAGTTCGCGCAAATCCTTGCCAACTGTGTGACCACAAACAGAGACAAAACCAACTGCACCCACTGAAAGCAAGGGAAGATTAAGAATGTCATCACCTGAATACACAGGAATTCCGCAACGCTTGATTACCCACGATGTAGAAGCAACATCACCCTTCGCATCTTTCAGCGCAACGATGCGTGGGTGCTCAGAAAGTCGAACAAGAGTGTCAGGTTCGATTGGTACACCGGTTCGACCCGGAATGTCATACATCATCATTGGAAGATCGGTTGCATCAGCTACTGCGCGAAAGTGAGCTTCGATTCCAGCTTGTGGTGGTTTGTTGTAATACGGCGTTACGACCAGCAAGCCATCAGCGCCAGCTTTTTCGGTTCGCTTTGCTTGATTTATTGAATACTCAGTTTCATTGTCACCAGCACCAGAGAGAACCTTGATGGTTGGCCCTACGGTATTTCGAACTACTCGAATGATTTCCTCTTTCTCAGAGGACTTAGTGGTTGGCGCTTCTCCAGTTGTTCCATTAACAACAATTCCATCATGACCATTTGCAACCAAATGTGCTGCAATTTTCTCGATTCCCGCCCAGTCGATCGCCCCATCTTTTGTGAAGGGAGTGACCATCGCCGTCAGAAGACGTCCAAAAGGAGCAGGCGTTGTCATGTGGCGAACTCTACCCGTATTAAGGGGCGACTCGTCCAGACTTTTCAAAAGCTCCGTACGTTAGCGGCATTAATTTCGCGAATTCGGCTTCCATTTTCTCGGCGACCATCTCGATTTCGCGCTGTGGGTAGCTTGGAAAGTGTGAGCCCTCGCGTGCTGTTCGAAGGGATAAAAAGTTCATCAATGCGCGGGCATTCATCGTCACATACATTGATGAATACGTTGCCACTGGCAGAACTGCGCGTGCTACCTCGCGTGCAACACCCGCATCCAACATTTTTATGTAACTGTCATAAGCTGCGATGTATGCAACCTTCATAGATTCAACAGTTACATCGAACTGTTCTTTGGTGCCATCTACAAATGTATATGCACCAGTTTTTCCAACTTGAATCAACTTACGTTCAGGGGATGGAATATAGAACACAGGCTTGAGTTCACGGTAACGTCCGCTTTCTTCGTTGTATGACGCGATGCGATGGCGCATGAATTCGCGGAAAACAAAGATTGGCGCTGAGATAAAAAATGTCATTGAAGTGTGCTCAAAAGGTGAACCGTGACGTTCGCGTGCAAGGTAGTTAATCAATCCTGCTGAACGGGCTGGATCTTCACCAATTTCATCCATTGACTGTTCACCAGCAGTGGACACTCGTGCTGCCCAAATAACATCGGCATCACTGGCACTGGATTTAACTAACTCAACTGTTACATCGTCGCGGTAAATAATCTCTTCACTCATGGTCGCACCCTATCTATGCGCCCCTATCGACTCTCGGATTTATACGGCACAATAGGCGCGTGTCCACAGTTGCCTCCACCACTTTCAGGGACTCCATGAGTGTTTCCATCACGGTGGGAGCCTACGGAGTGGCTTTTGGGGCGGCGGCCGTTGCCAATGGTTTTTCTGTTTTTCAAGCATGTCTCTTGTCGCTACTGACATTTTCGGGCGCATCACAATTTGCAGTCATTGGTGTTATTGGTGCAGGTGGATCGGCCATTAGTGCAATTGCAACGGCATCATTGCTCGGTGTTCGAAACGCATTGTATGGAGTAATAATGGCTCCACGTTTGCAGGTAAAAGGTTTGAAGCGAGTTGTTGCCGCGCAAATAACAATCGATGAATCAACTGGTGTTGCTCTTGGTCAAGAGCCTCGTGGAATCGATGCGATGCGTAAAGGTTTTTGGTACACAGGTATTGGTGTTTTTGTTTTCTGGAATCTCTTTACATTGGCAGGGGCTCTTGGCGCTCAAGCGATGGGCGATGTGCGAGCTTTTGGCTTAGATTCCGCCGTTCCCGCAGCATTTTTGGGTCTGGTCTGGCCTCGTTTAACCGGAAATTTTGAACGCGTACTTGCCGTTGGTTGTGCGATCTTTGCAATTGCAATGACTCCGATACTGCCAGCAGGTTTACCAATCATTGCAACTGCTTTTATAGCAATTGCCGTGGGGTTGAAGCGATGACCATCCAGACTATGACAACACTGTGGATAGCAACTCTTGGAACCAGTCTGGTGGCTTTTCTGCTCAAGTACTCGGGGCATTCTGTTCCAGAACGTTGGCTTTCCCATCCTAAAATTCAGAAAATCAACGCGTTAATCCCGATCGCACTTTTAAGTGCACTGGTAGCGGTGCAGAGCTTTTCGGAAAAATCCCAACTAATGGTTGATCAACGATTAGTTGGTTTATCAGTTGCAATCACCGCCCTGATTTTAAAAGCGCCATTTCCAATAGTCGTGCTATCCGCAGCCGTATCATCAGCTGCGGTCTATAACTGGCTTTAGATAATGCCCAAAGATTGAAGTTTTGCCTTTAGATCATTATCTGATGGCTCTGTTAAGTGTGTTCCATCCGAGAAAACGATTACGGGAATTGATTTAGCTCCACCATTAATTTCGATTACCTTGTCAGCAGCTGTTACATCCGCATCAGTATCAATTTTTGTATATTCAACATTGAGCTCATTTAATAGTCGCTCTGATCGACGGCAATCTCCGCACCAATCGGCACCATACATAGTGATTTGATCTTTTGACATTGATTGCTCCTTAGATGAATTTATCGAGGCCATGGGTTAGGCCTGGTGTGTTAACAATTTTGCGTATGCCAAGAATAACTCCTGGCATAAATCCTGCACGATCAATTGAATCATGACGAATAGTCAAGGTCTCCCCTAAGCCGCCAAATAAAACCTCTTGGTGAGCTACCAATCCACGTGCGCGAACAGAATGCACTGGAATGCCTCCAACTAATGCACCACGGGCACCATCTAATGCCGTTGTTGTTGCATCAGGCATTGCACCTAGTCCTGCTTCTTTGCGTGCAGCGCTCATTAACTCTGCCGTACGGGCTGCCGTGCCAGAAGGTGCATCAACCTTTCCCGGGTGATGTAGTTCGATAATTTCAGCAGATTCAAAGTAGCGGGCAGCTTTTTCAGCAAACTCCATCATTAATACCGCACCGATTGCAAAGTTTGGCGCGATAAGAACACCTACTGAAGGATTTTGAGCTAGCCACCCTTTAACCGTTGCAAGCTTGGCATCATCAAATCCAGTTGTTCCAACAACAACGTTGATTCCATTGTTGATAAGAAATTCAAGATTGCTCATAACGCTATCTGGCGTCGTGAAATCCACAACAACGTCAGCGGCAGAGCCCTTAAGTTGATCTAGTGAATCTCCTAAATCAAGAGCTGCAACGAGTGCTAAACCATCAGTGGCTTCGACAGCCTTAACTACTTCAGAGCCCATTCGACCACGAGCACCTAAGACTGCAACATTGATCATTTGCTTAACACCTTCTCAAACTTGGACTCTGATTTGAATGGACCAACAAGTGCAAGGGTAGGCGTTTTTGTAAGAAACGCGCTGGCAATTTCCTTAATGTCTGTGGCATTTACGCGTGAGATCGCCTTAAGGATCTCATCAAAATCCATGACATGTCCGTAGACAATCTCATTCTTACCGATTCGGCTCATACGAGAACCCGAATCCTCTTGGCTCAGAACTAAGGAGCCACGAACCGCGCCCTTAGCTCGCTCGATTTCTTCATGCGACATTCCATTATCTGCAACATCAGCTAGAACTTCGCGAATGATTTCAACGACTTCTATCGCCTTGGATGGATTACAACCTGCGTAGAAACCAATTTGTCCGCTACCTGCAAATTGTTGCGCATATGCATAGACAGAGTAAGCAAGACCGCGCTTTTCACGAATCTCTTGGAACAAGCGAGATGACATTCCCCCACCAAGTGCAGATGCCAAAATTCCCATCGCAAAACGGCGATCATCATGACGAGCAACGCCTTCCATGCCGTAAAACATATGTGCCTGTTCAGTTGGTCGTGAAATCAGACCCACAGAGCGTTGCGGACTCTTTCGTACCAGAGTGTCTGGTCGAATAACTGGCGCACCCGTTACATCCAAGAATCCATCTTGAGAAAGTGCAGCTTCAACCATTGCAACAACTTTTTTATGCTTAATGTTTCCGGCAACGGCTACTACCAAATCTTGCGGCAGATAACGCTTCTTATAATAGTTAAAAACCGAATTACGGGACATGTTATTGATTGAATCAATGGTGCCAAGAATTGGTCGACCCAAAGGCGTATCACCGTAATAAGTTTCTGCATATAAGTCATGGACTAAATCACTGGGATCATCATCTCGCATTGCGATTTCTTCAAGAACTACCTTGCGTTCTGCATCGACATCTAAGGCTGTAACAATTGACGATGTGATCAAATCTGACACAACATCAATTGCCATGGGCAGATCGGTATCAATCACGCGTGCGTAAAAGCAGGTGTACTCCTTGCTTGTGAAGGCGTTCATCTCGCCACCAACTGATTCGATGGAAGAAGAAATTTCTAAAGCATTTCGTCGCGTAGTTCCCTTGAACAGTAAATGCTCTAGAAAATGAGAAGCCCCAGCAACTGCCGGGGTTTCATCACGAGAACCAACATTTACCCAGATACCAAACGCGGCGCTGCGTACCGAAGGAACTTCTTCAGTAACGATACGCAGACCGCTAGGTAAAACTGAACGACGAACGCTCATTTATTCAGCTGAACCAGTAGTTCCATCTTCAAGTACAGGAACCAAAGAAAGCTTGCCCTTTGGATCAATCTCGCCGATTTCTACCTGGATCTTGTCGCCAACCTTCATAACTTCTTCAAGGTTTTCAATGCGCTTTCCACCATGCATCTTGCGAATCTGAGATACGTGGAGCAAGCCATCTTTACCTGGCATCAATGAAATGAATGCGCCGAATGCTGCAAGCTTCACAACGGTACCTAGGTAACGCTCGCCAACCTCTGGCATCTGTGGGTTTGCGATTGCATTGATTTGTGCGCGAGCAGCTTCTGCTGATGGACCATCAGTTGCACCGATGTAAATAGTTCCATCATCTTCGATAGAAATATCTGCGCCTGTTTCATCTTGGATCTGGTTAATAATCTTGCCCTTAGGCCCGATAACTGCACCGATCTGATCCACTGGAATCTTTACAGAGATGATTCGAGGAGCGTATTGGCTCATCTCATCTGGAGCATCGATTGCTTCGTTCATGACATCAAGAATCGCAAGACGCGCTTCCTTAGCCTGCAAAAGTGCACCAGCAAGAACTGATGCTGGAATTCCATCAAGCTTTGTATCTAGCTGCAAAGCGGTAACGAAATCTTTAGTTCCGGCAACCTTAAAGTCCATGTCTCCGAATGCATCTTCTGCACCCAAGATATCTGTCAATGCAACGTATTCAACCTTGCCATCGACATCATCTGAAATAAGACCCATTGCAATACCTGCAACTGGCGCGCGTAGTGGAACACCAGCATTAAATAGTGCAAGCGTTGATGCACATACAGAACCCATAGATGTTGAACC
>JBEINN010000154.1:0-2317 GCA_040378115.1 Candidatus Planktophila sp.
CAATGGTTACGCAGATTACGTGAGCAAGTAAGGATCTAATGAGTTTTTCTGTTGCGAATGTACGTAAAGATTTCCCAATCTTTGAACGTACTATTCGCGATGGTAAAAGGCTTGTCTATTTAGATAGTGGTGCAACGTCTCAAAAGCCTTGGGCAGTAATTAACGCCGAGAGTGATTTTTATTCAAAGCACAATGCTGCCGTTCACCGTGGCGCTCATCAGCTAGCTGAAGAAGCCACTGATGCATATGAAGGCGCCCGCGAAATAGTAGCCAAATTTATTGGTGGGCAAGAAAGTGAAATTATTTTCACCAAAAGTGCCACCGAATCAATCAACTTAGTTGCCTATGCAATGGGTAATGCGCAGCCAGGAAACCGCTTTGCATTAACAGCATCTGATTCCATTGTGGTTACCGAAATGGAACACCACGCAAACCTGATTCCTTGGCAGCAATTGGCAGCTCGTACAGGCGCGCAGCTTAAGTGGTTTAACGTTATGCAAGATTGCAGGCTAGATCTTTCAAATATTGATCAAGTTATTACCGCCAATACAAAGGTAGTTGCAATCACTCATCAATCAAATGTCTTAGGAACCATTAATCCATTAGAGGCAATTGTTAAGCGTGCACATGAAGTAGGTGCAGTGGTTGTGCTCGATGCATGCCAATCAGTTCCACATATGAGTGTGGATGTAGTTGCTCTTGGTGTGGACTTTTTAGCTTTCTCTGGGCATAAAGCAGTTGGCCCAACTGGTGTTGGAGTTCTGTGGGGTAAAGCTGAACTCCTAGATGAGCTTCCACCCTTCCTTACAGGTGGATCAATGATTGAAAATGTAACGATGACGACTGCAACATGGGCACCAGTCCCACAAAAATTTGAAGCCGGTGTTCCAAATATGGCACAGGCCGTAGGTCTTGGTGCTGCATGTAAATATCTATCAGAGCTAGGAATGGACGCCGTTCGCGAACATGAGATTGCACTTACTGGCTATGCCTTGGAAAAGATGTCGGCCATCGAGGGAATCAGAATTGTTGGGCCATTAGAAAATGTTTCTCGTGGCGCTGTAGTTTCCTTCACTCTTGCAGATATTCATCCTCACGATATTGGGCAGTACGTTGATAGTCAGGGTGTTGCTGTGCGCACGGGCCACCACTGTGCTTGGCCTTTAGCTCGAGCCATGAATGTTCCGGCAACTACTCGCGCATCTTTCTATCTCTACAATGATGAGCGTGATGTAGATGCTTTAGTAGAAGCTTTACTGGGTGCTCAGAAGTACTTTGGGAGATTTTAGTGGAACTTGATTCGCTGTATCAGGAAGTGATTCTTGATCACTATAAGCACCCTCAACATAAAGGGCTTAATCCTGTCTATACGGCGCAGGTGAGCCATGTGAATACAAGTTGTGGTGATGAAATCACTTTGAATCTAAATGTTGAGAACAATGTAATTACTTCAATCACGTGGGACGGCCAAGGCTGTTCTATCTCACAGGCCAGTGTTTCAATGCTCAGTGACCTAGTTACCGACAAAACTTTGGAACAAGCCGATGCGATTGTTAAATCATTTTCAGAGTTAATGGCAAGCAAAGGAACCGCAGCAGGAGATCCAGAAGTTCTTGAGGATGCGGTGGTATTTGCAGGAGTTTCAAAGTTTCCAGGTCGTGTAAAGTGTGCACTGCTTGGTTGGATGGCCTTTAAAGATGCAGCGATTCAGTCACAGGGAGAGAGCAAATGACAACGAGTGTTGAAGATGTAACAGAGGCAATGAAGGATGTTGTCGACCCAGAGTTGGGAATTAACGTTGTCGACTTAGGACTTATCTATGACGTTATGGTTGATGAAGCCAATATTGCAATTTTGAATATGACGCTGACTTCAGCTGCATGTCCTCTTCAAGATGTCATTGAGGATCAGACCCGATCAGCGTTAGCGGGGATGACTACCGATGTGAAGATTAACTGGGTTTGGATGCCACCTTGGGGTCCAGACAAGATTTCTGATGATGGAAGAGATCAGCTTCGCGCTCTCGGTTTTACTGTCTGAGGTATAACTCAATAAGGTAGTCACATGTCAATGCATGCGGCTTGGATGACCCACCGATCTATGACCGCAGACCCATCGGTCAAGCAGCAAAAGCTCAAGGCCGGAACGGTAAAGCGAATCTTTACTTTCGCTAAACCATATCGCCTTAGCATTTGGATCTTTCTCTTTACAGTCGTTATTGATGCTGCCTTAATTGTTGCCACGCCATTACTTTTGCGCCAACTTATCGATCAAGGCGTGATTCCTAAAGATGGTGCATTAGTCACTCGTCTGGCTA
>JBEINN010000096.1:0-3965 GCA_040378115.1 Candidatus Planktophila sp.
AACATTAGTAGGTGGCTTGATTGCCAATTTTGTTTCACCTCGCGATAACTTGATTGCGATCGCAGCTATTGGGCTATTTGCTTTTCAGTTTATCGCACACTATTTGCTCTCTGCTGAACATGATGGGCACTTAGGCGAACCTGGAAAAGGCGATGCAGGTAAAGTCAAACTTGTTGGTAAAGAGTCTTTGATTTTGTGGGCACTTGGAATTGGCTTGATGTGTTCCTTGATTCCCGAAGGTGGCGCATACGAGTGGAGCGGAATTCTTCTGCAAGATCACATGGGTATTGGCAAGGGTCTAAACGCTGCAGCCGCAACAACATTTTCTTTAGCCATGATTGCCAGTCGTTTATTGGGCGATCGCGCATTTGAAAAGTGGGGCCATGTAAACACTGTTAAATACGGTGGCTACTTTGGTGGTGGATTATGGGGGATTGGCCTACTTGTCGGAATGAATATCTCTGATTCTTATCCAACTGCAGGTTTGATTATTGTTTGTTTAGGTTTTGGTGCTGCAGGTTTTGGAATGGGTCCATTCTTTCCAGCGTTTAACTTAGCCGCTGCCTCGATTCCTGGAATTGCACCATCTGTTGGTTTAGCCCGCGTTGGTTTGATAGCAATCGCGGCTTACTTTGGTGGTCCAACTCTGATTGGTTTGATCGCTGAAGTTACTTCGCTACCTGTTGCTTTTGCTTTCCCAGTTGTTCTCTACATGATCGTTGGCTTGCAATCTAAATACATCAAGGTGCGTGAGCTTAAGCAATAACCCAAGTCTGTAGCAGGGTAAAGATTGCAATGGAATACAGCAGCCCTGCAAAGGCTTTACGCAAGATTGCTTGATTCATTTGCCCACTCTTAATCGATGCGATGCGAGCAACGATTACTGCTGCGATCGACATCGCAATAGGTACAGTCCACGTTACATCTGACCAGCTTTGATAGTGACCAAAGAATGCAGTTATGGAATTGATTGCAATAATTGCAAGTGAGGTACCTGCTGCTTTTCCTTGAGGAACGTTAAAGAAGAGAACTAGAACTGGGACTGCAAGAAAACCGCCACCGATGCCAAATAAACCTGTCATTGAACCGATTACTAGGGACATAACTACAAGCCAAAAGATGGGTATTTTCTTTTCAGTGCCGGCAACTGGCTTAATTAACATCGCGGTTCCGGCTGATAAAAGGACAAGTGCGAAGCCGGTAGTAAGCACGGAATCACTAATGCGGTGAGCGATGAGTGAAAATCCAAGGTTGGCTACAAGTCCCAGTGCCCAGATGACAGCGGCTTCCTTGAAGAGAACTTCCTTGGTTTTGATCTTTGGGAGCAAACCCGAGATTGCTGCAGTTAAAACAACGGCAATCGCTGCGGTAGTTGCAGCTTGGGGCGTGAAGCCAAAAACATAGAGAAGGATTGGTACCGAGAGCATCGCTCCACCTGCGCCAATAAATCCAAGAACTGCCCCGATGAAACCACCTGCAATTAATCCTCCGATGATTTCCATTGGCTAATCATGAAGCAAAAACGCCCGCCGGTATGAAACCGACGGGCGTTTAAGTTAATTAATTACAGGTTGAAGAAGGCTCCTGTTACTGATGGGCCGAAATCTGTACCTGTTGCTACTAGTGCGAAGATGATCAAAGCAGCACCTGCAAGTGAGAGGTTCTTGAAGAACCCGATTGTTTCATTTTGCTTAGCTGTTGCATCTGTTTCTTTCCAGAATGCGTGCATCAAGAATGATGTTGGGATGAGGAATAGTGCGATTAGAAGTGCACCTAGATCTGCGTACACGCCGAATGCGATGTAGAGACCACCGACGAGGATCATGAGACCTGATAGGACCACGCTGAACTTTGCTGCTGGAACCTTCTTGTACTGGGCGTAGCCAGTCATTGCCTCAAGCTTGGTGAGGTGTGAAACGCCAGATGAGATGAAGAGCAAAGCGAAAAGTACGCGACCGATGATGAGGACGATGTCCATTGAGACTCCTTGAAATATTGGGTGATTGTGAACTTACTGGGTAATAGTAGTTGAAATTTCAACTAATTTAGACCACGACACGCTCACGCACTTGCCATTTGTCAGTGGAGAGGGCTATTTTTCGAACATCTGTTCGAATACCCACAGCTTTGAAAGGTCTCCTCAAAAATGTCAGCCACGCAGGTTAACCCGGCCCTCGATGTCACTATCGATGGGGCAACAACTCCTATCGAGTTCACCTATAAAGGAAAACGATTTCGTATTCATGCGGTGCTGTCTCGTTGGTGCGAAGCAGGCGGTTGGTGGAATCGAATCAGCGATGGAAAGTATCGCCCTGATGATCAAGCACGAGCTGTATGGAGAGTAGAGGCGGCACCAATAGGTGCGCTAACAACCTTTGAACTCGAACGTGATGAAGTAACAGGTCAGTGGATTATTCGTAACGTATGAGTTTTATTCACCTCAACGTTGCCAGTGGGTATTCGTTGAAATACGGAACAACGCATCCCCATGATCTAGTCCAACGCGCAGCTGAATTTGAAATGCCAGCGCTAGCGCTAACAGATCGTGATGGGTTAGCTGGTGCTATCCGTTTTACGCAAAGTTGTGTTGATTATGGAATCGCACCGATCATCGGAGTTAATTGTGCAATCGATCTGGGAGACGCGAAAGGTCGCATCACCTTGTTGGCACATAGCGATGGGGGATGGCGCTCGCTCTGCAGATTGATGACATCGTTAACGATGACCAGCGATACTCGTGTTCCAGTTTTGACTTTAGATTTTTTACAACAGTTCAGTAATTACAGCACCAATGTTTACGCCATGCATGGCCCCGAATCACCTATCAGCGATGCGATACAAAACCACCGCTTTGATCAAGCGCTGCATATCTTTAATCAAACCCGTGATCTATTTGCTAATAACGCAATCGAATGTGTCTCACACCTTGTCGCAGGTCGTGGCCCGCGCTCTACTGAACATGCAGCCCGCGCATTAATCTTTGCCCGCGACAACGATATTGATGCGGTAATCACCAACGCTGTCCGTATGAAGGATCGCACTGATGGGCCAGTGGCAGATGTTTTAGATTGTGTGCGACAGCTAGTGCCTTTACATGATCGCCACATCGAACGCCGAAATGCCGAAGGGTTTTTAAAATCTAGTGATGAAATGATTTCGCTGGCTGCGGAAATCGCACGCGCTGCAGGAGAACGAACACCGCGTGCGCTGTTAAAGACAACGCGTGAATGGGCTGAACGTTCTTTGTTGTCGCCTCAGCGCGACATCGGTTTAGGGGGAGCCCACCTGCCAGAACCCCATGTTGTAGGGGTCAATACCCCACAAGAGATGCGTACCTTGCTGCGTTCTCGCAGTGAAGCCGGAATCAACTGGCGCTACAACAGCACCGATCAGATCAGCAAAGCACGTGCACGTTTAGATGATGAACTCGCAACGGTTGCAACCCTTGGTTACGAGTCATACTTTTTAACTGTTGCAGATATTTCAGATATGGCACATGATGCAGGAATCCGTGTTGCAGCCCGTGGCAGTGGTGCAGGTTCATTGATCTGTCATTTACTTGGAATCTCAGGTGTTGATCCCATGCAACATGGTTTATTGATGGAGCGTTTTTGTTCTCCCTTGCGCAGAGCTTTGCCAGATATTGATATTGATGTGGAATCTGCCAGGCGCTTAGAGATTTATGACATGGTCTTTAAAAGATATGGCGATAGCAATTGGGCATCACCTGCCAATCAATCGCGATGCGCAGTTGTTTCCATGGTCGATACCTATCGTGCACGCCATGCAATCCGTGATGCAGGAGCCGCCCTTGGTCTGCCTGGTATGGAGATCGACATGTTGGCTAAATCGATGCCACATGTTCGTGCCCGCAATATTGCAGCAACCCTTGAATCTCTGCCTGAACTTCGAAAGCTCAACACATCTGCGCCATTGATGGCGGCAACAATTGAAATGGCACAACG
>JBEINN010000059.1:0-5620 GCA_040378115.1 Candidatus Planktophila sp.
AGTTAAAAGACCTACGCGATCCTCGCCAAACTTAGCGACAAATTCTGAATACTTTTGGTTGGATAATGCCTTTATTGGTGTGGTGTAGAAACACTTCTTGCCAGCTTGCAAGGCAAAAAATGCTGCAAATTCACCGACAACGGTTTTACCTGCTCCAGTTGGCGCAGCAACTAGAACACCTTTTCCATCCTCAACAGCATGACAAGCTGTCACTTGAAATGGATCAAATTCGAAATCAAAGGTGAGTAAGAATTCAGTGGTAACCGGATGCTGACCTCTCAATTTGGCGGCGGCATAACGTTCGGCGGGTGTTGTCATGCGACCCACGTTTTCAAGACGCCTTGGATGCACTCAGCTGTTATCGGTAACTGTCCGATTCTTTCGCCATCTGCATAGGCAATAGCTTTTGCGTCAATTTTGACAGTGCGACTTCGCACGATCTCAACTGCGGGATGCGTGGTGTGAGTTCCTGCAAACACCCTTGGGAAAACCTTTATGAACTGCACTGTTGATACCGGATGTAAGACCATCACATCAAAAAGGCCGTCGGTGATGTTTGCTGCTGGACACACCAGCATTCCACCACCGTAGGAACGGCCGTTGGACACAGCAATCAGCATGGCTTCAGTAGAAATTGTTCGATCATCCAGGGTTATTTCGTAATGCCGAGGTTTAAACCGCGGAAGCTCGATCGCAATTGCGGCGTTGTACTTCATCGGACCCTTGGGCCAGGACATGGTGTTGGCCTTTTCATTAACTATGGAATCAAATCCAGTAGATAAAATCGCGGCAAACCATTCGCCATCGACTAATCCCAAATCAATAGCTGTTGGTTGAAGCGAAGTAACTGCCTGAAGTTGAGCATCGTATGAATCAAGATCCCATCCCAGAGTGCGCACAAAGTCATTACCTGTACCTGCCGGAATAACAGCTAGTGGTATTTGAGCGGGTACTAAAACCTGCAAAATGTTGTGCAAAAGTCCATCTCCCCCAACAGCAATTACACCTGGCGTATCGGGGTATTTTTCTATAAAAGCAGCGAGATGATCACCAAGTGACACTGATGAGTTACCAGTAACTATCGTGTATGAAATCTTTCGTTGCGAGAGCCATCCTGCAACATATGTTCCGACCGTGGTCCCTTTACCCTGACCTGCTACAGGGTTGATCACCAAAGCCCACATGGGAAGACCCTATCGGCTATTCCTTAATGGATGTTGGTGCTTGAATCGAAGTGCTAGCGGTTTCTATGGAATCAATTTTTTTGTCGCGACGACGATCGACGAGTACCGCTATAAAGCCAGCCATAAAGTAGAAGAGGATCAAGGGTCCAGACAAAAGGACCATGCTCAAAGGATCTGCCGTTGGCGAAAGGGCTGCTACGAAGAAGAAGATTGTAAAGATCCAAATTCTCCAAGGTTTCAAAATCGTTTTACCGCGGAGGAATCCAATTAAATTAAAGGTTAGAAGGAATATCGGAAGCTCGAACGCAAGTCCGACGAAAAGTATCAGCCTAAGAACAAAATCTAAATAATCGTCAAATCTTACCAAGTTACTGATTGAATCTGGCGTGAAACCAAACAACGCCTTAATTGCAACTGGAAGAATGAAGTAACCAAGTGTTGCTCCCATTGCAAAAAATGGTGTGGCTGCAGAAACAAACATAACGCTGGTACGTTTTTCTTTTCTATGAAGAGCGGGTGCAATGAAGGCCCACAATTGGTAGAGCCAAAAAGGCGCAGAGACAATGATTCCGGTCAACAACGCAACCTTGATCTGCAGATCCAGCGGACCGAGTACTCCACTGATGTAAAGAGCTCCGCAACTTGCAGCTCCGGATTGTTGTGCCGCTTTTAGATCGCACACAGGAGCAGCTAGGGTGACGATGATTGAATCGTAGAAATACCACCCTCCACTAAATGCAACCAATACTGCAATCGCGGAACGAAGAACTCGTTTACGTAATTCGCGTAAGTGGTCTAGAAGGGGCATCCGTGCTTCATTAACAGATGCCATTTATCTACTTCTCGGTTTTGCCGTCTTCTTCGATCACGGTGTCGTCAGCCTTCATTTCCTTCATTTCGCTCTTGAAAATGCGCATTGAGCGACCAAGTGAGCGGGCTGAATCCGGCAAACGCTTCGCACCGAACAAAACAAGTACAACAATGAGAAGGATGACAATCTCTCTTGGACCCAAATTCATAACTTTAACTCCTTGGCTAATATTTAGGTCTAGGTTACATCAGATCCCTTTGATTGGGTAGATGATCTCAGCCTACTTTGTAACGATCTAGCATCGATTGAGCCATTACAGATATCGATTTTCTGATCTCAGCGGGTGCCCGTAAGGAGACCGAACCACCAGATGCCATGATGGATCGTTGGATCCACTGCATTGAAAAACTCTCAAAATTGAATTCGGAGTTCACTGACAATTCACTTTGCTTGAAACGTTCAGCGATCTCTCGGTTTGGAGCCAGGACCTTGATGGTGCTCGTATATCCAGAGGCCTGACTGGAGATCTTTGGAATCTCCTGAGCAACTGTCTTCATCTTGGCACTTTGAATCCGATCAATTCGAAACTGTCTAAAGTCTGAAGTCGTATGGCAGAAAGAACTTAAGTAACGCTGACCATCACTTTCAACAATTTCAATCGGGAAAATGGTTCGGGTACTTGTTTCATCCCGATACAACGAGTGATAGACAATTTCTAAACCTGACCTATTTCTAATCGCCTCAAGAATTGCAGCGGATACATCTTGATTGAGGTCTGAAGAAGCAGACAGATCTGAAGGTAGGTTTAACAAATCAGATAAGCGACGAGACAAATTATCAATCTTTGTTAATAGGTCAGATCGATCTAAAGAAATCATCGAGCGTAATAGATCTAAACCAAGTACCAGTGCAACTCCCTCATCAAATGAGATCGATCGAGGCTTAGAAAGTGTTTCGGCATTGTGAATGGTTACAAAACCTGATTCGAAATCTAAATCCATCAGCTCAAGAGGCGTGTATCCCGGCAAACCGCACATCCACAAGGTTGTTAGGTCATTGGTCATCTGGGCTTGCGTGACCTTAAAAACTTGAGCTAACTCCTTGAGTGAAATTCCTTGATGAGAATTGATATAGGGAACAAGATCCAGAAGTCTGGCGGTGCGCTCTAGCGGAGCAGAAAATTTCTTAGCCATGGTTGTGAACCAGCGCTTCGAGATGTTGGATAACTAATTCCCTTAAATCATCCGGTTCCTGAACAAGAGCGTCCTGGCCATGCCATAAAACTAGCGAGCAGAGTGAATCAAAATTGAAGATCGGGACTCTTATTTGATCCCATTCCCCCAAAGATTTGCTTGAAATAGCCAAAGCGCGAAGAGATGTTGCTTTACCAACACGGACATCAATCACAGCAAAATCATTTGTTGGCGAATGTGAAAGAGCCTTGCTTGCATCAAATCCAACTGGGGTTTCAAAATCACGTGGACCCTCGCTTGCAGAAATTTCGCCTCGAATTCGATCAACTCTGAAGGTACGAATCTCTTGAATCTCTTGATCTACACCAGATAAGTACCAAAAGCCGCTTCGAGTTGACAGCGCAATCGGAACTACACTTCTTGCAAAACTTTTCATTGAAGAATCAAGATAGGCAAAGTTCAGAATTTGATGCTGCGCTATGGCTTTTGTGATCAGAGATAAATCTTGACCACCATCATTGAGTTTGTGAACCAATCCAGGGATAGAGATCTCATCACTAGCAATCCCAATAGATCGCAGTTTCAACAGTACTTTCTGAGCAACATCACCGAAAGATGCTTCTTGCCAAGCTTCAGCAGCCAAAGATAGAAGAGAAACATCGGTAGATGAGACATCTCCTAACTCGAATTGATACTTTTCCTTTTTGATTTTGTAGCCGGCTTCATCGTTAAATAGAGGATCAAAATTTCCGACCTCTATCTCAATCCCCAAAGAACGAAGATCATCTTTATCTCGTTCAAACATTCTCTCTTTTGTTTCTGGATTTCCTTCGTAACCATCAACGGAGTTAAAAATCTCAGATTTGGTCAAATATCTTTTGGTGGCTAGCAAGGCGATTGTTAGATTGATTAATCGCTCAGTCTTCCGAGACACCGTATGCGCCTTTCGCTGGACGTCGCCTGCGCGCCAAAACTTCTACGCCTGGAGCCATTCTGCGACTTTGGATAAGAAACCCAGTGTGTCCGATCATTCGTTGTTGAGGACGCACAGCAAGACCTTCGTGGTGCCAACCACGCACTAGTGTTTCCGAACTTTCAGGTTCGGTAAAACGACCATCTGTCTTTAAAGCTTCGGCGGTTGCGGATAACTGAGTCGTGGTTGCAACGTATGCCAAGAAAACACCACCCGGACGTAAGGCGCGAGCTGAAATATCTATGCACTCCCATGGGGCCAACATGTCCAAGACGACTCGATCATATTCTGAGTCAAAATCTTGATCTTGAAGATCTCCCACCGTGAGTTTCCAATTGTCAGGTGCTGCTTCGAAGTAGGAATCAACATTTGAACGGGCGTTATCAGCAAAATCTTGTCTGCGCTCTACAGAATGCACAGTGCCCGTAGCTCCAGCTGAACGCAGTAAAGAAATAGTTAATGCTCCGCTTCCAACACCCGCTTCTAGAACGCGAGCCCCTGGATAGATGTCTGCAACACCAACGATCATCGCCGCATCTTTTGGATAAACAATTGTTGCTCCACGAGGCATAGTAAGAACATAATCCGCCAGAAGTGGCTTAAATGCGGTGAACTTTAATCCCGCGGTTGTACTCACGACAGAGCCTTCTGGCATTCCTATTAGCTCATCATGTGTAATCCAACCCTTATGAGTGTGCCATTCTTTTCCAGGCGTAATTGTGAAGCTGTATAACTTTCCTTTTGGATCGGTTAACTGAATACGATCGCCGGCTCCGAAATACCCAAGATTAGACACGGGAGCATCTTAGGCGAAAATGTTGATGAAAGTACGAGTATCTTCGGTCAGGTGAATGAAGCAAATAATCTGAGACTATCGCCCAGCGCGGTCAGTGAGTATGAGAACTGTCCACAGCTCTATAAATACCGCAAGATCGATAAATTGCCTGAACCTCCATCACTAGATGCCGAACGCGGAACCTTGGTTCACACCGTACTGCAAGATCTCTTTGAATTTCCAAGTCACGAGCGAACACCAGAAACTGCAATAGATCTGCTTCCATCCAGATGGAAAACACAATTAGAAGAAAAACCTGCGCTGCTGGAGATGGTCACCAATGAAAAGGAATGGCTAGATCGGGCCTCTTCATTACTGACGACTTACTTCACTTTAGAAAATCCTTCAACCTTTGAAGCCACTCATCGCGAAATGCATTTAGAGAATGATTTTGATACCAATGTCTACCTGCATGGATATGTAGATCGACTAGATGTTGCACCAACCGGCGAAGTTAGAATCGTTGACTACAAGACTGGTAAATCACCCAAGCCAGGTTGGGAAGAAAAAGCGCTTTTCCAGTTAAGGGTTTATGCGCTTCTGTATTGGAAAAACACAGGCGTACTTCCCCGTTTACTGCAACTAATTTATCTGGGCGATGGTCGTGTTGTTAAAAGTAATCCG
>JBEINN010000009.1:0-12682 GCA_040378115.1 Candidatus Planktophila sp.
GTGCTCTACCAATTGAGCTAGGTCCCCGTATTAGAACGGGTGGGCCCAGGTGGACTTGAACCACCGACCTCTTCCTTATCAGGGAAGCGCTCTAACCAGGCTGAGCTATGGGCCCGCAACAAGATTTCTCTTTATTGCAGAAGTGCAAGATTACCTTGAACTTCACTAACTCCCAAAACGAGGCAATCTCGTCAAAGGAGGCGTTGCCTTTTAACTCAGGATGCGAACCATACTAACTTTTCGCGGAAATCTCATCTTCCCCGTTCTTGGTCACCGATAACAGGCTCACACCTTCATCAAGGTTAACCAAACGAACACCCATGCTGTCGCGACCGGTCTGACGAACCTCAGCTGCAGGGGTTCTCATGACAGTTCCGGCTGAAGTAATCGCAAGGATCTCATCCTCATCGCGAAGAACTAATGCGCTAACAAGGGATCCGCGAGAATTCTCATCAATCTTGGCCGCCTTAATTCCAATTCCGCCGCGACCTTGTAATCGATACTCATCGATTGGGGTTTTCTTTCCATAACCACCATCTGTGGCGGTAAATACAAATGAATCCTTTGCAAGATCAGCGTTAACGCGTGCCATGGTTAACAAATCATCACCTGCGCGGAACTTCATTCCGATAACACCGCTTGTTGAACGTCCCATTGAACGAAGTGATTCATCATCTGCAGTAAAGCGCAATGACATTCCTTTTGTTGACACTAAAAGAAGTTCATCATCACTGTTGATTAGGGACGCTGATACAACTTCGTCACCTGGTTTTAAAGTAATTGCAATCAATCCACCTGTGCGTGGTGAGTCATATTCACTCAAAGGAGTCTTCTTCACTAAACCATTTCTGGTTGCAAGGACTAAGTACGGCGAAATGGCGTAATCCTTTAATGACAAAACTTCAGCAATTTTCTCATCTGGTTTAAATGCCATCAGATTTGCAACATGTTGTCCGCGGGCATCGCGACCTGCATCAGGTAATTCATGAACCTTTGCGCGATACACACGACCTTGGTTGGTAAAGAACAACAACCAATCATGAGTCGAAGCTACAAAGAAATGATCTACAACATCATCTTCCTTTAGTGCAGCACCCTTTACTCCGCGGCCACCACGGCGTTGTGATCGGTAAAGATCGGCCATGGTGCGCTTTGAATAACCGCCACGGGTGATTGTTACAACTACATCTTGATCTGGAATCAAATCTTCAGCACTGAAATCACCTTCGCTTGCAATAATTTGTGTGCGGCGCTCATCGCCATACTTTGCCACCAAATCTGCAAGCTCTGTCTTGACAATTTCACGCTGTTTTTCAGGGCTTGCCAGGATCTTATTGAGTTCAACAATGTCAGCCATTAGGCCGTCATATTCGTCGTTAATCTTCTGACGTTCCAAAGCTGCGATACGACGTAGTTGCATATCCAAAATTGCATTAGCTTGAATTTCATCAACAGAGAGCAGCTTCATCAAACCTGTGCGAGCTTCTTCGGGGGTAGTTGAGGCACGAATTAAGGCGATAACCGCATCTAGGGCATCAAGTGCTTTCAGGTAACCCTGCAAGATATGTGCACGTTTTTCTTTTTCCATTAAGCGGTATTTGGTGCGGCGAACAATTACTTCGATCTGATGTTCGATGTAGTAACGAATAAATTCATCAAGACGCAATGTACGAGGAACTCCGTCAACAAGTGCCAACATGTTTGCACCAAATGTGTCCTGTAATTGTGTCTGTTTGTACAGGTTATTCAGAACAACCTTTGGAATTGCAGCTTGTTGTAAGACAATTACTAGGCGTTGACCTAAGCGTTCATTTCCTTCATCGCGAACATCTGCGATTCCTTTGATCTTTCCATCTTTAACCAGCTCTGCAATCTTTAATGCAAGGTTGTCTGGGTTAACTTGGTAAGGAAGTTCGCTGATAACAAGACAGGTGCGTTTATTGATTTCTTCAACCTGGACAACGGCGCGCATTGTGATTGATCCGCGACCTGTGCGGTAAGCCTCTTCGATGCCAGTGCGACCAACAATTAAACCCTTTGTAGGAAAATCTGGACCTTTAACGATTTTAATTAGATGATTAAGTAGCTCATCTTGTTTCATCTCTGGATGTTCAAGAGAGTAAATGACAGCTTCGCCGATTTCACGCAGGTTGTGTGGTGGAATATTTGTAGCCATACCAACTGCGATACCTGCGGAGCCATTAACTAAAAGGTTTGGTAGACGACTTGGTAGAACTGTTGGCTCTTGTGAGCGGCCGTCATAGTTCGGGATGAAATTAACGGTGTCTTCATCGATATCGCGCATCATCTCCATAGCGATAGGAGATAAACGGGCTTCCGTGTAACGCATCGCTGCCGCTGGATCATTTCCAGGAGAGCCGAAGTTTCCGTTTCCATCGATTAACAGGTAACGAAGTGACCAATGTTGAGCTAAACGAACAACGGAGTCGTAAATCGCGTTGTCACCATGTGGGTGGTAATTACCCATAACGTCACCGACGATGCGTGAAGACTTGTAGTAACCCTTATCTGGGCGATAACCAGCGTCATACATTGCGTACAGAACACGACGATGAACTGGCTTTAATCCATCACGAACATCTGGCAACGCGCGACCGACGATAACTGACATCGCGTAATCAAGATATGAACGTGCCATTTCGACTTGAAGATCAACAGTTTCAATCTTGTCAAAGTTTTCTAGATTATTTGGGTTTAATTCATCCATTAGATATCCAAGAATCTAACATCCTTGGCGTTGCGCTGAATAAATGCGCGACGCTTTTCCACATCTTCACCCATTAAAACTGAGAACAAATCATCTGCCGCTGCGGCATCATCAAGAGTTACACGAACAAGCACGCGGTGTTCTGGATCCATGGTTGTATCCCACAACTCTTTAGCTGGCATTTCGCCCAAACCTTTAAAGCGTTGGATTCCATCATCCTTTGGTAAACGCTTTCCAGCAGCTACGCCGAGTTCAATCATTCCATCGCGTTCGCGATCACTAAATGCGTATTCGACTGGGTCTTTTCCGGCCCACTTCAATTTATACAAAGGAGGTTGCGCGAAGTAAACATAACCTTGTTCAATAAGTGGGCGCATGAACCGGAATAACAACGTTAAAAGTAATGTTCGAATATGTTGACCATCAACATCGGCATCGGCCATCAAAATGATCTTGTGATAGCGCAGTTTGTTGATATCGAAATCATCATGCACACCTGTACCTAATGCAGTAATAAGTGCTTGAACTTCATTGTTTTGAAGAACGCGATCAATGCGGGCTTTTTCAACATTCAAAATCTTTCCACGAATTGGCAACACAGCTTGGTTACGTGAATCGCGACCACCTTTTGTCGAACCGCCTGCAGAATCTCCCTCGACGATATAAAGTTCGCATTTTGTTGGGTCGGTCCATTGGCAATCAGCTAACTTGCCGGGCATTCCACGGCCTTCTAGTAAACCTTTTCGATTACGACTTAAGTCACGAGCTTTACGTGCGGCAACTCGAGCTGCTGCTGCATCGATGCTTTTACGTACGATTTCCTTACCTTCTGCAGGGTTTTGTTCAAACCATGTAGTGAGTTCTTCATTGACAATTTTTTGTGTAAAAGTCTTGGCTTCTGAGTTACCAAGTTTTGTTTTTGTTTGGCCTTCAAATTGTGGGTCGGTTAATTTAATTGAAACAATTGCCGTTAAACCTTCACGTACATCATCACCAGTTAGGCGATCCTCCTTTTTACGGATAAAACCTTGTTCTTCACCAAACTTATTAACAATTGATGTTAATGCGGTGCGGAAACCTTCTTCATGCGCTCCACCTTCATGGGTGTGAATAGTGTTTGCGAAGGTATAAACAGATTCTGAAAAACCAGCGTTCCACTGCATGGAAACTTCTAACGCAATTTTGTTCTTTTTATCTTCTGAAGCAAAAGAGATAATTGATTTGTGAGTTTCACCGCGGGTTGAATTGAGGTGCTTTACGAAATCTGCGATTCCACCTTGGTATTGATAGCGGACTGTTAACTGCTCGCCTTTTTCATCAACATGGCCTTGGCGCATATCAGTTAAAGTTAAAATCAAACCTTTGTTAAGAAAAGCCATTTCGCGAAAACGAGTTGATAAAATCTCAAAGGAAAAATCAGTGGTTTCAAAAATTTCTTTAGATGGCCAGAATTGAACTGTTGTGCCGTTTGATTTAGATGCTTCGCCTTTTCGCACCGGCGCAGTTGGTACACCTAATTTATATTCTTGGTACCAAAAACTTCCGTCCCGTTGAACAATCACTGAAAGATCGGTACTGAGCGCGTTTACAACCGAGATACCTACACCGTGTAGTCCACCGGAAACCGAGTAACCACCATCGCCAAACTTTCCACCCGCGTGTAGAACAGTAAGTACGACTTCAAGTGCTGGTTTTTTCTCGACGGGGTGGATGTCTACGGGAATTCCGCGGCCGTTATCGATTACTTCGACCCCACCATCATCCAACAAGGTGACATTGATTTCGGTGCAGTACCCCGCTAAAGCTTCATCAACTGAGTTATCGACAACTTCATAGACCAGGTGGTGAAGTCCTCGTTCGCCGGTAGATCCGATGTACATACCTGGGCGTTTTCGAACCGCCTCTAGGCCTTCTAGGACGGTGATGTTGCTGGCGTTATATGAGTTCTCGGCCATCACAACCCCTTTCCTCTAAATCGCTTAAATCGCCTGTAAAGGCTTTTGGAGAGGGTTTACCTCTCGGAATGCCATTATCTTAGTCATAAATGGCGGGAATACATAGCCGAAAAAAGCCCTGTGGACGGGCATAGACGAACTTTGAGCGTGGAGTTGAGGGTGAGTAGTGGCCTTGGATTAGTTGTAGGTGTCTCTGGGGCCGCGAGCGTTACGGATGGTCCGGATGCCCTTTTTCCAGGTTGGGGTTTGTGGGCCAATGATGGCCAACCTTTCAATAAGAACCCCTGTGGCATCTTTTTGGATGGTTGCCAGTAGATCAGCTGTAATCAAATTTAATTGCGTTGCCCATGCCGTTGATGAGCTTTGAATTGTTAGAACATTATCTAAAATTGAAATTGGTTGTGCGTGTTGTGCGATTTCATCCCCGACAATTTTTTGCCAATTTACAAATAAGTTTCCTTCGGCAAGACCAGAATCCCAATCTCGGTCTGAAATTAAATCATTAAGAACTCCGCCGATTAATTCGGGGTCTCCTGGTTGTCCTACTCGTGGTGTTGGTGCCGGTTTATTTGATTTGCGGGTCACACCTGTTTTAAAACTCTTAAAAAGATCTAGAGCTAAATCACGTTTTGTCACTAACTCTTTCCTTTCTTAACAACACCTGGTGTTACATAATATTTATGTGTTAGAAGTTCTGCGGGTAGATCGCTTTCGACCGCTGCGGTAATAAAAGTTTGTTCCGCTAGTTTTGTGGCAGACATTAGTTGGATTCTACGTGAGGTATCAAGCTCTGCAAAGACATCATCGAGGATTAAAATTGGTGATGCGCCTTCAGATTTTAATAAATTAAATGAACCGATTCGAAGTGAGATAGCCATAGACCAAGATTCACCATGGCTGGCATAGCCTTTTGCTGGAAAATCGCCTAATTGTAAATGTAAATCATCCCGGTGAGGTCCAATTAAAGAAACTCCACGTTCTATCTCTTGGTAGGCCACTTCATCTAAACGGTTGGTTAGGGCTGTGACATTTTTATCAATATTTTTAGTGACACCTTCGGTGCTACATTTATATGAAATAGAAGCAGGTTTTACTTCATTTAAGTTTGCGTAATTCTGCGCAACATACGGGTTAAGCGCTTCAATTAAAGCGATGCGTTCTGAGGTTAATTCTGCGCCTAGTTTTATAAGTTGTTCATTCCATGGCACAAGCGCTGCCGCTGATGTTCTGGTTTTTAGTAGCGCATTTCGTTGTTTTACTACCCGCTCATAATCTGCAATTACCCCTGCTAATCGCGGGGTTCTAGTGATTAACAAGCGATCTAAGAAGTCGCGGCGGGTGCCTGGTTCACCGCGCACTAGATCTAAATCTTCGGGTGAGAAATAAACTATTTGGATCGCTCCAAGAATTTCGCGTTGGCTACGGGTTGGATTTCCGTTAATACGAGCGCGGTTAGCTTTACTTGCGTTGATCTCTAAATCGATCTGTAAGGTGCGATCTTCTCTCTGAACCTCTGCCCGAATAATTGCTTGTTGGTTTCCAAGAGAGATGAGTGGAACATTGTTTGAAACACGGTGTGAAGATAGGAAGGCTAAATAGATAAGGGATTCGGCAATATTTGTTTTTCCGGACCCGTTATCACCAATAAAGGTGATTACCCCAGGTTGGAGATCTAACTCTAAAGAGTTGTAGGAACGAAAGTTGGTGAGTGCCAACTTGTTAATGCGCACGAAGTACCTGGGGTTAAGATGCGTAACGCATTGGCATTAACAGGTAGCGATAGTTTTCAACTAACGCGCCATCTTTGTCGCTCTTACCCATCAAAATTGCTGGTTTGCTTGATCCGGTAAATGAAATTTGGACAAATTTGGTTTGGACAGCGTTTAATCCATCAGCTAAAAATGTTGGATTGAACGCGATAGAGATTGGTTCTCCGGTCAAAAGAATATCTATAGCTTCGGTTGCTTGGGCCTCTTCGCCAGCTCCAGCTTCGAGAGACAGGGTGTTGTTTGCAAAATCAAGACGTAGTGGAACGGTTTTATCTGTAACAAGTGCAACACGGCGAACTGAATCTAAAAGAGTGGCGACTTCGATTAGCGCCGTGGTTGTTACCTCTTGTGGTAACAAGTGGCGGTACGGAGGAAAAGTTCCATCCAACATACGTGATGTCATTGTTTTTCCATCGCCTGCAAAACCAGCTAAACGATCATTACTTGTGTTTGGCGCAAAGGAAAGAGAAACATCTTTAGAACCAGTTAATGATTTAGCTGCGTCTGCAATTGTGCGAGCGCGCAGCAATGCTGTTGTTGTTGTGTTTGGAGCGGTTGGCGCCCACTGTATTTCGCGAACCGCTAAACGGTAACGATCGGTTGCGGCGAAAGTAATTGTTTCTTCGTTGATTTCTACATGAACACCAGTAAGTGTTGGAAGTGAATCGTCCCGGCCCGCTGCAATTGCAACTTGCGCAACCGCGGTTGCAAATGTGTCACTTGAAACTATTCCAGTTGAATCTGGTAGTTCGGGAAGGTTTGGATATTCATCAACTGACAGTGTTGGAAGTGTGAACTTTGCGTTGCCGCTAGTGACTGAAACCCGTGAACCATCTAAAACAAAGGTGATTGGTTTGTTTGGTAATGATCGTGAAATCTCAGCTAATAGCTTTCCCGGTACTAAAACTTTTCCAGGTTCTTTCACCTCTGCCGCGAAGTGAGCTTTACTAGCTGTTTCTAAATCTGATGCAGATAAGAAGACTTCATTACCTGTCGCATCGATAACTATTCCGAGTAGTTCTGTTTTAATGGGTCTGGTCGATAGAGAACGGGAAACCCAGTTAACGCCATCGGTTAACGCTGATTGTTCAACTGTAAATTTCATATCTATCCTCGGATCTTTTCTGAAGTGGAAAGGTTATTCGCGTAACTGGATGTATGTATATAAAGGTAGTCGTAGTAACTAGAGCTTTTATCTGTTGATAAACCGTAAAACCCCAGTTCAGCACAGGGATTGCCTTTGTATAAGTTGTGGGTAATAGGTGGGAGAAGATGTGGATAAATATAGGTAGGTAGAACACTCATTACTAAACACACCCTTTCCACTTCATCTCCTCCGTGGTTATCCACGGATTTTCCCCCACATACCCAAGTTATCCCCAAGTTATCCCCAACTGGGGGTAAAGAGTGGCAATTCGGACAAATAGCCCAAAACAACCAAGGTTTATCTAGCCTGCTGTTTTATACGGGTGGTGAGTTCATTGACCTGGTTATAGATCGAACGACGCTCAGCCATTAATTGACGGATTTTTCTATCGGCGTGCATAACCGTTGTGTGGTCACGCCCACCAAATGTTTGGCCGATCTTTGGCAATGAAAGCTCGGTGAGCTCTCGGCACAGATACATCGCGATCTGACGAGCATTTACTAATACACGAGACCGCGAAGTTCCACACAGGTCATCAATAGTTAGGCTGAAGTAAGCCGCGGTTTGAGCCATGATCGTTGCGCCAGTGATTTCAGGATTAGTTTCATTAGGGATTAAATCCTTTAAAACAATTTCAGCAAGTGACATGTCAACACTTTGGCGGTTTAAAGATGCGAAGGCGGTGACGCGAATTAAAGCACCCTCAAGTTCACGAATGTTTGTCGAAATCTTACTCGCAATAAATTCAAGGACATCATCTGGTGCGTTTAACTTATCTTGTGCAGCTTTTTTACGAAGAATCGCAATACGTGTTTCTAATTCCGGTGGTTGAATATCTGTAATCAAACCCCATTCAAAACGTGAACGTAGGCGATCTTCAAGAGTTGTTAATTGCTTTGGCGGACGGTCACTAGATATAACTATTTGTTTATTAGCGTTATACAAAGTGTTGAAAGTATGGAAGAACTCTTCCTGTGTTCGCTCTTTATTTTCCAAGAACTGAATATCGTCGACCAACAAAATATCTAAATCACGGTAGCGGCGTTGGAAAGCAGAAGCTTTATCATCACGAATAGAGTTAATAAAGTCATTAGTAAACTCTTCAGATGAAACATACTTAACACGCACATTTCCGTATAACTCTTGCGCGTATGCACCAATAGCGTGTAATAAGTGAGTTTTACCCAACCCTGATTCACCATAAATAAACAACGGGTTGTATGCCTTAGCTGGTGCTTCAGCGACAGCAACTGCGGCAGCGTGTGCAAAGCGGTTTGATGCACCAATAACAAATGTTTCAAAGATGTAGCGAGGGTTTAAAGCCGATGCATCTGTTGTTTTTAAGACCGGCGCATCATCTCGACCAGTTCCAGATTTAGGTGTAACAAACTCAATTTCAACATCTAAGGTTGGGGATGAAACTACTTCCAAAGTTTCATCAACCGTAACGGCAATATTTGTGGTTGAACCAAGTTCACGGGTTAAAACTTCACTAACAACAGTTCGCAACCGACTCTCTAAGACATCTTTAGCAAAAAGATTGGGTGCTGCAACCAATAAAGTTGTTTGATCATCATTGTGAAGGAGCCCTAAAGGTTTTGTTAACTGCAAGAACGCTCGGTGTTGAGGCGCGTTGATCGCCACCTCTTCAATAACCCGACCCCAGAGTGTGGTTAGCTCAACTTCCTTAACATTCACCACAACCTCAATTCCTGGGAATAACCCCAAATTCTTCATCCACAGGGTTATCCACAACCTGTGGTCTAAACCCCAGGTTGAGCCCTGCCTATTCCCATTCAAAGCGGTTTGCCTGTGGACGGGAGTGAAAAGTAGAGGGGTTTGCCGGAAAAAGCAACTGGTTATCCACAACTCGGACCAGTCCTCACCCCGCCTGCGGTCAGTTTGACCCGCTTATCCCCAGACCTCTACCGTTACACCCTTGCTTCCCCCGTATTTCTGGCCCGCAGTAGATTTTCAATATTAGGAGTTTCAATGACAAAGCGCACCTTCCAACCAAACACACGCCGCCGCGCCAAGAAGCATGGCTTCCGTGCTCGCATGGCTACACGCGCTGGCCGTGCAGTTCTCTCTGCTCGCCGCGGCAAGGGTCGCGCAAAGCTTTCTGCATAAAGGTTCATAACCGATACCCGTGCTTGCAAAAAGTGCACGTCTTACAGAGAGCGCCGATTTCGCGCGTGCAACAAAGAGTGGTTTGAGATTCTCAACTCCTAACTTTGTCGGATACCTCTACCCAACCCAACTAGATCAACCTGCTCGCGCAGGATTAATCATCAGTAAAAATGTTGGTGGATCTGTAACTCGTCACCGTATTGCCCGCCAGGTTCGTCACACACTGCGCGAGATTTACCCACAACTTCCAACTGGTGGTTTATTGGTAATCCGAGCACTCAATAGCGCACAAAGTGCAGCTGCCTCAGAAGAGGTAACAAAGATTATCGGACAACTTCTAAAAAAGTTTTCCGAGAAGGTTAATCAGAAGTGAGACGGATCTTGATTGCGCCTATAAAGGTGTATCAAAAATGGATCTCTCCGATGTTTGGACCACGCTGTAAGTACTACCCGTCATGTTCTTCGTATGCAGTCTCTGCAATCGAAGCGTACGGATTAAAAGGAGTTGTAATGAGCGCCTGGCGTTTGTTGCGTTGTAATCCATGGTCACACGGTGGTGTTGATTATGCAGTTCCGAAGGAGAAGGTAACAGTTAATGGATAGCATCCTAAACCCCTTATATATCGCTGTTTCTTGGGTAATTGTCACAATTCACAAAGCGCTAACCCCTATCTTTGGAACTGACAGCGGTGTTTCATGGTCACTTGCAATCATCGGTCTTGTAATCATCATCCGTATTATTTTGATTCCACTTTTTGTTAAACAGATCAAAAGCCAGCGTGCATTAACCGCCCTTCAACCACACATGAAGGAGATCCAAAAGAAATACAAGGATGATCGCCAAAAGCAATCAGAAGAGATGATGAAGCTCTACAAAGAGCACAAGACAAACCCATTGGCATCATGTTTTCCAATCTTGGCCCAAGCCCCAATCTTCTTTGCACTCTTTACAGTTCTCAATGGAATTGGAAAGGTTCCAATTTCCACCAAAGGTGTTTTAACTAAAGAAGATGGCATCAGTGCAGCGCAAGCAGAGTTCTTCGGTGCTCCGATTTCACAAACATTTTTAGGTTCAGATATAACAACCGTAAAACTTGTAACAGTTTTCCTTATTGCGTTTATGTCACTAACGACATTTACAACCCAACGTCAATTAATGACAAAGGGAATGCCAAAGATGGATTCATCAAACAATATGATGTTGCAACAACAAAAAATAATGTTGTATGCATTCCCTGTTATTTTCGCAATCACAGGTGTTAACTTTCCAGTCGGTGTTTTGATTTACTGGTCAACAACAAATTTATGGACATGGGGTCAGCAGTACTATGTGATTAAGCGAAACCCAACACCGGGATCACCGGCATATGAAGAGCTTCAACGAAAGCGCAATAAGAAAAACGGCGTAGTTGAGACCGAAGAACCTGAGACCCCTGAAGGTACGACCATAGAAAAAGGTCAGCGCCAACAGCCAAAAAAGAAGAAAAAGAAGAAGTAATAAACGGACATATCCACCCAAAAAGGTTTAATTCACTACAATCCCGACAAAGGGGGCATCATGGCAAAGGCTAAAGCAGAGACAACAGAAGCTGTTGTTGAGACAACAGAGGAAACCAGTGTTAAGGCGACAAAGGCTCCAAAAGGGGTAGTAAAGCTTGAGGAAGAAGGCGATATCGCTGCCGACTACTTAGAAGCGCTGCTCGATATCGCAGATCTTGATGGCGACATCGATATCGATGTTGAAAACGACCGCGCATCCCTGGCGATCGTGGGAGGCAAGCTCAGCCACCTGGTTGGCCGTGAGGGAGAGGTTTTGGATGCGATCCAAGAGCTCACACGCCTAGCGGTGCAGACCTCAACAGGTGATCGCAGCCGTCTAATGCTCGACATTGATGGATTCCGCGCAGGCCGCAAAAAGGAACTCAAGAAGCTCGCTGAGGATATGGCTGAAGAGGCTAAGACCACCGGCAACTCAATCAAATTGAAGCCAATGAACGCTTTTGAGCGCAAAATCATCCACGACACCATCCAAGATCTTGGTTTGAGCAGTGAATCCGATGGAGAAGATCCAAACCGTTTCGTAGTTATTTACCCTGCATAAATCCCAATTGGATAATTCAGTGGAGGTTTCACGTGAAACCCTTATCGCGAGGCATTTTCCAGATGTTGAGCGGGTCCACGCCTACGCAAAATTCCTAGAAACCGCCGGAATTGAGCGTGGATTAATCGGCCCACGGGAGGCTGACCGCATCTGGGAGCGCCATATCCTCAACTGCTTGCCGGTAACCACCCTTTTCACAGAAGGGGCAACCGTCTTTGATATTGGCTCAGGTGCAGGCTTGCCAGGCATAGTTATCGCCCTGGCCCGCCCAGATCTGAAACTTACCTTGATTGAACCCCTAGAACGCCGGGTTGAATTCCTACAAGAAGCGGTCGAGGGCCTTGATATCCAGGTAATCCGCGGCCGATCCCAAGATGTAAAGCTAACCGCCCATTATGTAACCGCCCGAGCGGTGGCACCTTTAGAGAAGTTAAAGAAAATCAGCTGGCACCTTTTGAAAACCAATGGCTCTTTGCTGGCCATGAAGGGCGAAAAAGCCCAAGAAGAGATGGTTTCTGTACCAAAAGCGATCCTGCACGAGGTAAATCTGGAGGGAATCGAGCTCGGCCGCATAGTCGAGGTTAAAAAAGGTGCTTAACTACCCATGTGGATGATTCACGTGAAACAAAGAAGGTTGTAGGCACCCGCCGCCTCAAAGAGGCGATGGCAAAACCCGCCGCCCTGCGAATCCTGACAGTGGCCAACCAAAAAGGTGGGGTCGGCAAAACCACCACCACAGTTAACTTGGCGGCAGCCCTATCTATGGGTGGTTTAAAGGTTGTTGTCATTGATCTGGATCCACAAGGAAACGCATCAACTGCATTAGGTGTTGAACATCTTGATAATGCAGGA
>JBEINN010000062.1:0-5564 GCA_040378115.1 Candidatus Planktophila sp.
AAACCGTACCCTTGCCCTTCAGCCGCGAAAGCGGGAACTACTACTTTCTATCCCTACGGAGCACAATTGTCTACACCACAAATTGCAGTAAATGACATCGGATCAGCTGAAGATTTTCTAGCAGCGATCGAAGGCACAATCAGAAACTTTAATGACGGCGACCTAGTATCAGGTGCAGTTGTTCAAGTTGGACGCGACGAAGTTCTTGTCGATATCGGATACAAGACCGAAGGTGTTATTCCTTCTCGCGAGCTTTCAATTCGCCACGATGCAGATCCAAACTCAATCGTTAAAGTCGGTGAGATTATTGAAGCTCTCGTTCTTCAGAAAGAAGACAAAGAGGGTCGCCTGATTCTTTCCAAGAAGCGCGCACAGTACGAGCGTGCATGGGGAGACATTGAAGGTAAGAAAGAGCGCGACGAAGTTGTCATCGGTACTGTTATTGAAGTTGTTAAGGGCGGACTCATTGTTGACATCGGTCTACGTGGATTCCTTCCGGCATCTCTAGTCGAGATGCGCCGCGTTCGCGATCTGACTCCATACATTGGTAAGCAGGTTGAAGCACGCATCATCGAACTTGATAAGAATCGCAACAACGTTGTTCTTTCACGTCGCGCATTCCTTGAGCAGACACAATCAGAATCACGCACAACATTCCTTAACCAACTTCAAAAGGGCCAGGTTCGCACAGGTGTTGTTTCATCTATCGTTAACTTCGGTGCATTCGTTGACCTTGGTGGCGTAGATGGTTTGGTTCACGTTTCAGAGCTTTCATGGAAGCACATTGATCACCCAGGCGAAGTTGTCGAAGTTGGCGACGAAGTAACTGTTGAAGTTCTAGAGGTTGATTTCGAGCGCGAGCGTGTATCGCTTTCACTTAAGGCAACACAAGAAGATCCATGGCAGGCATTTGCTCGTACACACACAATCAATCAGGTTGTTCCAGGTGTAGTGACAAAGCTAGTTCCATTCGGAGCTTTCATCCGTGTTCACGAAGGAATTGAAGGACTTGTTCACATCTCAGAGTTGGCAGAACGTCACGTTGAGATTCCAGAGCAGGTTGTTCAGGTTGATGATCAGCTATTTGTAAAAATCATCGATATCGATCTTGAACGCCGTCGTATCTCACTGTCATTGAAACAAGCTAATGAAGGTACAGAGATTGAGATCGAAGCATTTGATCCAACTCAATATGGAATGGCTGCTCGCTACGATGCAGAAGGAAACTTCATTTACCCTGAAGGTTTTGATTCTGATTCACAAGAGTGGAAACCAGGATATGAAACACAACGCGAAGAGTGGGAAAAGCAGTACGCCCAAGCGCAAGAGCGTTTTATGGCACACAAGAAGCAGAAGGCTGAAGCAAAGGTGGCGGATGCTGCTGCAACTCCAGCAGAAGAAGTTGCTGCTGCCGCCGAATAGAGCAATAAGTACAAAGAAGGCCTCGCATTATTGCGGGGCCTTTTTTGATTCCCATTTGATTCTCCAGAGGTACCCTTAACCCATGCGCGTAATCGCTTTAACCGGAGGAATTGGCTGCGGTAAGTCATTAGCTGCCCAATACTTTGCCGAACTGGGTGCGCTTGTAATTGATGCAGATCAATTGGCACGTGCAGCAATCGAACGTGGCTCAGAAGGTTTCGATGAAGTTGTTGCACTTTTTGGTGATTCAATTTTGAAAGATGGCAACATTGATCGCCGTGCTTTGGGTGAAATTGTATTCAAAGATTCAAAAGCTAAAACAGCTCTAGAAAGTATCATTCATCCATTTGTGCGTCGCGAATTTGAAGAAGCGGTTGCTTCACTTAAGGGAAATGATGTTCTTGTTTATGAGATTCCTTTGCTTTTTGAATCAAAGTCACATGAGAGATTTGATCTTGTTATCACTGTTGAAGCTGAATTAGAAAATAGAGTTGCTCGTTTACGCGATAGAGGGATGCATATATCCGAAATTGAAGGCCGAATAGCTACTCAGGCCACACGCGAACAACGCATCGAGATTGCCGACTTTCTCATAGAAAATGACGGAAGCGAAGATGAGCTGCTGCGCCAGGTCGAAAATATCTGGGATAGCCTCCACGATAATTAGTAAGTAGGCTTACCAAATGCGCCCGATATCTGATCTTCAACGCAGGGTCGAGCCTTTTCAAGTTATTAGTGATTATGTTCCTGCAGGGGATCAACCCGCCGCTATTGCTGAAATAGCTAAACGAATCAATGCGGGGGAGCGAGATGTCGTACTGCTCGGTGCCACAGGTACCGGAAAGTCTGCGACAACCGCTTGGCTCATTGAACAGTTACAGCGTCCAACCTTGGTTCTTGCACCCAACAAAACACTAGCTGCTCAGTTGGCAAACGAGTTTCGCGAACTCTTGCCCAACAACGCCGTTGAATACTTCGTTTCATATTACGACTACTACCAACCTGAAGCCTATGTTCCCCAGACAGATACCTTTATTGAGAAGGATTCAAGCGTCAATGAAGAGGTAGAGCGCTTACGTCACTCTGCCACTAATTCATTACTAACTCGCCGCGATGTCATTGTTGTTGCGACAGTTTCTTGTATCTATGGTTTGGGTACTCCGCAGGAATATGTGGATCGAATGGTGCGTCTTCGCGTGGGTGAGGAAATTGAACGAAATGCCCTGCTTCGCAAATTTGTTGATGTTCAATATAAGCGCAATGACATGGCTTTCGAGCGCGGTACTTTCCGCGTTCGGGGAGACACCATTGAAATCATTCCTATGTATGAAGAACTTGCCATTCGCATTGAGATGTTTGGCGATGAAATTGAAAAACTCTCAACCTTGCACCCATTAACTGGCGAAATCATCAGAGATGAAGAAGAGATCTTTGTCTTTCCTGCAACGCATTATGCAGCTGGACCAGAGACGATGAAGCGGGCCATTGGAGACATCCAGGACGAACTACAGGTTCAGCTCAATCTCTTCGAGAAGCAGGGAAAGTTACTAGAAGCCCAACGACTTCGAATGAGAACCACTTTTGATATCGAAATGATGGAGCAAATCGGTTTCTGCAGTGGAATTGAGAATTACTCGAGACACTTAGATGACCGGGCAGCTGGATCTGCTCCACATTGCTTACTTGATTATTTTCCTGAAGATTTCTTAGTAGTTATCGATGAGAGCCACGTTACCGTTCCACAGTTGGGTGCAATGTTTGAAGGCGACGCTTCTCGTAAACGCACATTGGTGGAACATGGTTTCCGCCTACCTAGCGCTTTGGATAACCGTCCACTGAAGTTTCCAGAATTTGTTGAAAGAACAGGCCAGACGATCTATTTGTCTGCTACTCCTGGAAAATATGAAATGGCGAAGGTCAATGGTGATGTGGTCGAGCAAGTGATTCGGCCAACTGGTTTGGTAGATCCACAAATTGTAATTAAGCCAATTAAGGGACAGATCGATGATCTGCTCAATGAAATCAATATCCGCGCAGCGCGAAATGAACGCGTTTTGGTCACCACGTTGACCAAGAAAATGTCTGAAGACTTAACCGACTATTTGCAAGAGCGCGGAGTCAATGTTCGTTACCTGCATTCAGAAGTAGATACTTTGCGTCGAGTTGAATTACTACGTGAACTTCGCACCGGTGATTATGATGTTTTGATTGGAATTAATTTGCTGCGCGAAGGTTTGGATTTGCCCGAAGTGTCTTTGGTTGCAATTTTGGATGCCGATAAAGAAGGCTTCCTTCGTTCATCGACATCTTTGATTCAGACCATTGGTCGTGCGGCTCGAAATGTATCGGGCGAGGTCCACATGTACGCCGACCGAATTACAGATTCGATGGCGAAAGCGATAGATGAGACTAACCGCCGCCGAGCAAAGCAGGTTGCGTACAACCTGGAACGAGGAGTAGATCCTCAACCACTGCGCAAAAAGATTGCTGATATCACTGACCTGATTAATCGTGAAAGCGAAGATACCGAAGAGCTCCTGTCCCATGAAAAGGGCAGAGCCAAGAAGCTCGCTTCGTCAGCTGGAATTTATGACAAATCCTCTACTTCCTTACCGCGCAAGGATCTAATCGCATTGATAGGCTCGCTCACCGATCAGATGCGCAATGCCGCATCTGAACTTCAATTTGAGGTCGCGGCAAGATTGCGTGATGAGATCAAAATATTGAAGAAAGAACTGCGAATGATGGAAGAGGCCGGGGTTTGAGCATCGATAAATTGGTTGTGCGTGGAGCACGCGAACACAACCTCAAAAATGTCTCGATCGAACTTCCACGAGATTCGCTAGTCGTTTTTACTGGCCTTTCAGGCTCCGGGAAATCATCTCTAGCCTTCGACACCATTTTTGCCGAAGGTCAGCGTCGTTACGTCGAATCTTTATCAGCCTACGCTCGCCAATTTTTGGGCCAAATGGACAAGCCAGATGTCGATTTCATCGAAGGTTTATCACCCGCTGTTTCAATCGATCAGAAATCAACTAACCGCAATCCGCGCTCTACTGTTGGAACGATTACCGAAGTTTACGATTACCTGCGTCTTTTATTTGCTCGCGCAGGAACACCTCATTGCCCCAAGTGCGGCAAGGTAGTAACCCGTCAATCTCCGCAACAAATCGTTGATCAAATCCTTGAACTTCCGGCCACAACGAAATTCCAAGTTCTTGCACCCGTTGTAAGAGCACGCAAGGGCGAGTTTGTTGAACTCTTTAATGATTTGATTACTCAAGGTTATTCACGTGCACGAATCGATGGGGAAGTAGTCCAGCTATCTGATGCGCCTAAGCTCAAGAAGCAGGAAAAGCACACCATCGAAGTAGTTATTGATCGCTTGACTGCCAAAGCTGAAAGCAAAACCCGCTTAACAGATTCTATTGAAAATGCTTTGCGCTTGGCTTCAGGAATCGTGATTCTTGATTTCGTTGACGCAAAGGGTGATGACAAGGAACGCACCTATAGCGAGCACTTAGCGTGCCACGATTGTGAGCTTTCATTTGAAGAGTTAGAGCCCCGCTCATTCTCTTTCAACTCTCCATTTGGAGCTTGTGCCGAATGTTCTGGAATTGGAACCAAGAAAGAGGTTGATGAGGATCTGATCATTCCGGATGATTCAATCTCGATTAATGATGGAGCGATTGCGCCGTGGTCTGGTGGTCAGTCTTCAGATTACTTCCTTCGCTTGCTAGAAGCGTTGGCGAAAGATCTTCCATTTTCTTTAGATACGCCGTGGAAAAAGATTTCAGTAAAAGCGCGTGAAGCGATTTTGAATGGTTATGAGTACGAAATCAAGATGAAGTACAAGGGGCGCTACGGTGCTCGCAACTACACCACAGGTTTTGAAGGTGTTATTCCCTTCATTCATCGCAGACATGAAGAAACTGATAGTGATTACAGCCGCGATAAGTACGAGGCTTATATGCGCGAAATCGCCTGCGAAACTTGTAACGGTGCTCGCTTAAAGCCTGAAGTACTGGCTGTGACAATTGGCAACAAAAACATCTCTGAAATCTGCGAACTTTCATTTGAAGAGCTTGAGCCACGCTCATTCTCATTTAACTCACCCTTTGGTGCATGTGCTGAGTGTTCCG
>JBEINN010000047.1:0-6497 GCA_040378115.1 Candidatus Planktophila sp.
GATGCTTAACGGCATTGTCAGACATCGAAGTAGAGCATCAAGATGATGCCGGAGAGTTTGTCTCTGTTAGGTACGGAGATGGTGAGCAAAGCATTGTTGTTGCCACTACTCGTGCCGAAACAATGATGGGTGATGGCGCTGTTGCAGTTCACCCTGATGATCCGCGTTACAAGCACATGATTGGAACGGAAGTTTTGCTTCCACTTGTAAATCGAATGATTCCGATTATTGCTGATGAATTAGTTGACCCAGATTTTGGTACTGGAGCAGTTAAGGTAACTGCGGCTCATGATGCAAATGACTTTGAAATGGCCATGCGCCACAACGTCCCATTCGTGGTAATCATGAATGAACATGGAATCATGGATGGAACTGGCACAGAGTTTGATGGCATGGATCGTTTTGATGCTCGGGTTGCTGTAGTTGCAAAGCTAAAGGAGCTTGGGCGAATTGTTGCTGAAAAGCGTCCTTACATGCACGCAGTTGGTCATTGTTCTCGTTGCGATACAACTATTGAGCCACGTTTATCAAAGCAATGGTTTGTAAAAGTTGAACCAATGGCTAAAGCATCTGCTGATGCAGTCCGAAGCGGTGCGGTAAAGATTGAACCTGAAGCTCTTGCTCCTCGTTATTTCGAGTGGGTCGACAACATGCACGACTGGTGTATTTCACGTCAGTTGTGGTGGGGTCACAGAATTCCAGTTTGGTATGGACCTAATGGTGAAGTTCAAGTTGTTGGCCCTGATGAAACAGCACCTGCCGGTTGGACTCAAGATCTAGATGTTCTAGATACTTGGTTCTCATCTGGCCAATGGGCGTTTTCAACCTTTGGTTGGCCGGAAAAGTCTGCTGATTTAGCCAAGTTCTATCCAACATCAGTTCTGGTAACTGGATATGACATTTTGTTCTTCTGGGTTGTTCGCATGATGATGATGTCAACATTTGCAATGGATGGCGTTCCACCATTTAAAACAATCATGCTGCACGGTTTAGTGCGCGATCAATTTGGCAAGAAGATGTCCAAGAGCCGTGGAAATGTTATTGATCCACTGGAATTTATGGACAAGTACGGCGCTGACGCGCTTCGTTTCACATTAGCTCGTGGTGCAAATCCAGGAACTGATCAGGCACTTGCCGAAGACTGGATTGGCGGATCACGTAACTTTGCAACAAAGTTATGGAACGCAACACGTTTTGCAATGATGAATGGGGCAACTGTTGCTGGAGATTTACCGGCAACCGATTCACTCAATGCAATTGATAAGTGGATCCTTAGCCGTTTGTCTGAAACGATTTCAGAAACAACTGATCTGCTTGAAAAATACGAATATGCGCGTGCCTGCGAGTTGATGTACCACTTTGCTTGGGATGACTTGTGTGATTGGTACTTAGAGCTTTCAAAAGAGGGCTTTGCATCTGGAAACGCTGAAGGTAGCAAGCGGGTACTTGGTTATGTCCTAGATCAACTCTTCCGTTTAATGCACCCAGTAATGCCATTCATTACTGAGCAAATGTGGACCACGCTTACCGGGGGAGATTCTCTGGTCGTTGCACAATGGCCAGTTGCAAATGCCGCACACGTAGATAAGAAGGCTGAGGCGCTTGTTGCTCAGCTACAAGAGATCATTACCGAAGTCCGTCGCTTTAGAAATGACCAAGGTATCAAGACTTCACTGAAGATTCCGGGTCGCATCGTGGCAACCGGTGATATTGCCAAGTACGCATCAGCGGTTGCTTTTGTCGTTCGCATGGAGCTTGGTGACATCACACCTAGTGCACGTTGCGAAGCTGCAGGCGTCACAATTGAATTTGATTTAACTGGATCAATCGATGTTGTTGCAGAGCGTGCACGTCTTGAAAAAGACTTAGCAACTGCCATCAAAGATAAACAAACCGCTGAAGTAAAACTGAACAACCAAGGCTTTATGGCTAAAGCTCCAGAAAATGTGCTTGTAGAAATTCGTGAACGTCTAGCAAAGACAACATCAGATATCGAACGAATTACTGCCGCGCTTGCAGCATTGCCACAAGCATGATGATTTCACCAGATGATCAAGAGCGCGTAGACGCGATTGAGCAAGCTTTGCTTGCGCGTTGGCCAGAAACGCGCATCGCGCCAACTACCGAACGCATCGCAGCTCTTGTAGATATCTTGGGTTCACCACATCTGACATATCCAACGATCCATATTGGTGGAACCAACGGTAAGACAACAACTAGCCGCATGGTTGATTCGCTGTTGTTTACTCATGGTCTGCGCACGGGACGGTTTACAAGCCCTCATCTAGAAACTTATCGCGAGCGAATTTCAATAAACGGTGAACCAATTGATCCTAAGGAATTAATCTTTTCCTACAACGACATTGCGGCGTATTTAGATCTAATGGATTCAAAGTTTGAACATCCCATTTCATTTTTCGAAGCGGTCACGGCGCTGGCTTTTGCAGCATTTGCTGAACACCCTGTTGATGTAGGTGTTATCGAAGTTGGCATGGGCGGAGAATGGGATGCCACAAATGTTGTAGATGCCGATGTTTCTGTGATCATGCCTATTGGCTTTGATCACATGGAGTATTTGGGCCATACCTTGCATGAAATAGCCTCAACTAAGGCTGGAATCATCAAAGAAGGCGGTTTTATAGTACTTGCACAGCAAGAGCCAGAAGCGGCAAAAGAGTTGATTCGCAAAGCAGCCGAAGTTGGCGCTGATGTAGTTCGAGAAGGTGTTGAGTTTTCTGTTCTTTCACGCGCAGTAGCAGTGGGTGGTCAGTTGCTAACAATTCAGGGAATCCATGAAACTTACGATGAGATTTTCTTGCCATTACATGGTCGCCATCAGGCAGCAAATGCGGCAGCAGCATTAGTAGCGGTCGAAGCCTTTTTTGGCGATCAACCCCTAGATATCGATGCGGTTCGTGCAGGCTTTGCTGCAGTTACATCTCCTGGTCGCTGTGAAGTTGTTCATCGTGATCCAACTGTAATTTTAGATGCCGCTCATAATCCACATGGCGCTAAGGCGTTGGCTGAGACTTTGCTCAATGAATTCAATTTTGACGAAATCATCGCTGTTGTCGGAGTTTTTGGGGATAAAGATGCGACAGGGATTTTCCAAGAGTTAGAACCAATTGTTGATCATGTGATCGTGACGCAGAGTTCTTCGTCACGAGCAATGCCGGCATCGGAATTAGAAAAAATCGCTTCGTCGGTTTTCGGTTCAGATCGCGTCTTTGTAGTTTCAGATTTAAACTCAGCACTAGATAAAGCTGTCGCTGATTCAATTCGACCACTCAGCGAAGACACAGTTGGAATACTTGTCACTGGTTCTGTTGTCACAGTTGGAGAAGCACGCACTTACTTGAGAAGGAAGTTTGCACAATGAAGGTCCTTGGAGCATCTGTCTTAGTTGCAGAGAGCTTGACTTTGGGTTTTGCGATTTTGATTGCGATGAAAGATCAGTCTCAGGCTGCAATTATTTATGGGTGCGTAGTTTCCTTCCTGCTATTTGTTGCAGCTGGCCTTTTGCGCCGTCCGGGTGGGTTTGTCTTCGGTTCCTTGTTGCAGGTTGCAATGATCTCTTTTGGATTTGTCGAGCCATCTTTCTTCATTATTGGGGTGGTTTTGATTGGTCTTTGGGTGGCTGCCATCATCGTGGGCCGTAAGGGTGAGGCTGCTCGCGCTGCCTTGCTGGCTGCGGAGCCTAAAAAACCCTAATAGACTAGGCAAGTGAGCACAGAGAAAACTCTTATCCTGGTTAAGCCCGATGGCGTGCGCCGCGGATTAGTCGGAGAAGTTATTTCCCGAATTGAAAGTAAAGGTTATGTAATCGAAGCGGTGCGTATGTTGCAAGCAGACGCAGCGCTACTTGAAAAACATTACGCCGAACATGTTGGAAAACCATTTTATGAGCCACTAGTTGAGTTCATGATGTCTGGACCAATTGTTGCGATCGTTGCATCTGGAAATCGTGTTATCGAAGGATTCCGTTCATTAGCGGGAGCAACAGATCCAACTGTTGCCGCACCCGGAACTATTCGCGGAGATCTAGCTCGTGATCAAGGAACCAAAGTTATGCAAAACCTAGTTCACGGATCAGATTCACCAGAATCAGCTGCCCGTGAAATCCAAATTTTCTTTCCACAGTAATTCATTCCCCATGAACAAAAAGCACAAGGAGTAAAGATGTCACAAGGAAGCAGAATGTCATTCATCGGTCGCGATATGGCCGTTGACCTAGGCACAGCGAACACGCTTGTTTATGTTCGCGGACGTGGCATTGTTTTGAACGAGCCATCCGTAGTAGCTGTCAACCAGGACACCGGCGGAATTTTGGCCGTTGGTATTGAAGCAAAGAAGATGATTGGTCGTACTCCTGGCAATATCGTTGCAATCCGTCCGCTTAAGGATGGTGTTATCGCCGACTTTGATACAACCGAACGCATGTTGCGTTACTTTATTCAAAAAGTGCACCGTCGTCGTTACTTGGCTAAGCCTCGTATCGTTGTATGTGTTCCTTCAGGTATTACAGGTGTTGAACAGCGTGCAGTAAAGGATGCTGGTTATGCTGCAGGTGCACGCAAGGTTTACATCATTGAAGAGCCAATGGCAGCTGCTATTGGTGCAGGTCTACCAATTCATGAGCCAACCGGAAACATGGTTGTAGATATCGGTGGAGGAACCACTGAAGTTGCCGTTATTTCACTGGGTGGAATCGTGACTTCTCTATCTATTCGTGTTGGTGGAGATGAGCTTGATCAATCGATTATTAACTGGGTTAAGCGTGAATTCTCACTGCTACTAGGTGAGCGAACAGCTGAAGAAATCAAGATGGCAATTGGGTCTGCTTACCCACTAGCCGGAGAAAATGACGCCGAAATTCGCGGTCGCGATTTAGCAACAGGTCTTCCAAAGACAATTGTTGTATCAGCTGCAGAAATTCGTAAGGCACTTGAAGAGCCAGTGAACTCAATTGTTAACGCAGTAAAGAGCACATTGGATAAAACTCCACCAGAGCTTGCATCAGATTTGATGGACCGCGGAATTGTTCTCACCGGCGGTGGAGCACTTCTTAAGGGTCTTGATGAGCGCCTTCGCAAAGAAACTGGAATGCCAATTCATATTGCAGAGCGTCCATTGGATGCAGTTGCTGAAGGTTCTGGAAAGTGCATCGAAGAGTTTGAAGCTCTTGAGAAGGTTCTAATCTCCGAGCCACGTCGATAAGGCCAACCTTTAATGCGTAAGGGCGGTGAGGGTCGCGCACGTTTATTGTTGGTGATCTTGATTGTTACTTCGCTATTTCTGATTACCTTAGATTTACGTGGCGTAAAGGTGCTGGATAGTTTCAAGCAGGGAACTCAGACAGTTCTATCTCCATTCCAGCGTGCCGGTGCAGCAGTGTTAAACCCTGTAAAAAACTTCTTATCTGATGCAACCCAACTTGGTCGCACTGGAAACCAGATCGAAAAGCTAAAGGCTGAAAATGCCGAGTTGAAGATTCAATTACTCAATCGCAAAAATGCAGATGCCCAACTGGAGCAACTAGAAAATATCTTGGATTTAGCCGGAACTGCTGGATACAAAATCGTCAACGCCAAGGTGATTAGCCAGGGATCAAGCCAATCTTTTTCACAGACAATCACTATTGATTCCGGAAGCAACGCTGGCATCAAAAAGAACATGACAGTGCTTTCACAATTCGGACTGGCCGGAGTTGTCAAAGATGTGTACCCAAACTCGGCTCTAATTCAGCTCGCAAGTGATTCAGCCTTCAAAGTTGGTGCACGAATCGCTGGTACGCAACAAATCGGAATACTTTCTGGACGTGGAAATCGTTCAGCGAGTCTGCAATTGCTTGATAATTCAACGACTGTAAAGGTCGGAGATATTCTGCTTGCTCGTGGAAGTATTGCAAATCGTCCCTTTGTTCCAGGAGTTCCATTGGGTTATGTCAGCCAAGTAGATAACTCTGCAGGTGCCGTGGCTCAAACAGCGACTATTCGCTACTACACGAATTTTTCAACCCTTGGCGTCGTGGCAGTTGTTGTCAGTGGCCCAACATCTGATCCAGGTGATTCTTTGGTTCCGAAAAAGCCTCAAGTAACACCAATTCCTACAGTCACGGTCACTGTTACTCCGTCACCTACTGCAAAAAACTAATTGCAATGCTTACTCGTCAGATCTCGGTTGCAACACCAATATTCTTGCTGATCTTTTTAGTTCAGGAAGCAGTTGTTTCGCAGTTTCGTCTGCCTGGTGGGGGATTTTCGATTTTATTGATCTTCGCCTTAACATGGGCAGTTTTAAGTCAACCCGAAGTTGCCGCAGTGATTGGATTTACTTCTGGAATTTTAATGGATCTATCGCAGAGCGCAGGTGGCCCCTTTGGCCAATGGACATTAATTATGTTGCTGGCAGGCTATGCGATCTCATACATCGGATACGGTGATGACAACATTCATGCCAATGCACTTGGAATTGTTTTCTTTGTGGTCATTGCCAAC
>JBEINN010000023.1:0-8645 GCA_040378115.1 Candidatus Planktophila sp.
GTGCGGGAGGCGGGACTTGAACCCGCACGTCCGAAGACACAGGTTCCTAAGACCTGCGTGTCTGCCATTTCACCACTCCCGCAAACCCTTACTAAAGCGTTACCACCTCAGTATGGATAGGGGACAAGATTAGAGGTAAGTAAGCAATCTTTACAAAACGACCTAATTTCAGAGAAAAATCATTCCCACGATCTTCAGATTCGGTAACGCTTATGCGCCTGAGCGATAACCTTGACCAATGTCCACACAGGTAGAGCAGCTTGAGTCTGCGCTTCTGGCCGCTATCGGCCGGGCGCTGGATTCAGGGGCGCTCAAAGGCCTTGCACCTGAGTCGATCAAGCTGGAACGCCCAAAAGACCGAACCCACGGCGACTATGCATCTTCCATTGCATTGCAACTGGCAAAGCCTGCAGGGATCAATCCCCGCGAAGTTGCGCAGATCATCGCAGACCAATTAACTGGTGTTGATGGAATTTCTAAGGTTGATATTGCGGGTCCTGGATTTATCAACATCACTTTAGATCGTGCTACCCAAGCCGCGCTGGTCGAGACGATTCTGAAATCAACCAAGGATTTCGGAAAAGGAAATGCGCTCGCTGGCATAAAAATCAACCTTGAATTTATCAGCGCCAACCCGACCGGGCCTTTACATCTTGGTCATACACGTTGGGCAGCGGTAGGTGATGCGCTCGGCCGCGTCTTAACTGCAGCAGGTGCGCAAGTAACTCGTGAGTTTTATATCAATGATCGTGGAAATCAGATGGATTATTTTGGCCAATCTGTTGAAGCGGTTGCACTTGGTAACCCAGTTCCTGAAAATGGATATCAGGGCGAATACATAAAGGATCTAGCAGCCGATGTTGTTGCTCAAAATCCAGGAATTAAGGATTTATCTGCCGCCGATCGTCTTGTTGCTTTCAGAGAAGCTGCATATCAATTACAGCTTAAGGATCAACAGGGTGTCCTAGCTACCTTTAATACCCATTTTGATGTGTGGTTTTCAGAGCGCTCGCTGCATGATCAAGGCGCCGTGGAGCACGGTATGGAAAAGCTTCGGGCAAAAGGTCATGTTTTTGAGGTAGATGGAGCGGTATGGCTGCGAACTACAGATTTTGGTGATGACAAAGATCGTGTGATGACAAAGAGTGATGGTTCGCTCACTTATTTCTCGTCAGATACCGCCTATTACATCAATAAACGTGAACGTGGTTTTGATATCTGCATTTATATGTTGGGCGCAGATCACCACGGCTACATTGGTCGTCTGAAGGCAACTGCAGCTTGTGCTGGAGATAATCCTGAATACAACATTGATGTATTGATTGGTCAGCTTGTAAAGATTATGGAAGGCGGCGAAGAGGTAAAACTCTCTAAGCGTGCTGGAACAATCATTACCCTTGAAGAATTAGTTGAAAAAGTTGGCGTTGATGCTGCGCGTTACACATTGATCCGCTATCCAGTTGATACACCAATGGTGATGGACCTAGATGTTTTGAAGCGAAACACCAATGAGAACCCTGTCTACTATGTTCAATATGCACATGCGCGTATCGCCGCAGTGCTTCGTAATGCACAAGAACTGGGTGCATCGCTTGAACTTAAAGATTTTGATCCAGCACAACTTTCACATGATCGCGAGAATGAGTTGCTGGGTGCTTTGGCGGAGTTCCCACGTGTTGTGGCAAGTGCTGCCGAATTCCGCGAACCCCACAGGATTGCTCGTTACCTCGAAGAATTAGCGGGTACTTATCACGGCTTCTATAACGATTGCCGAGTCTTGCCGATGGGGGATGAACAATTATCTGCGCTACACACAGCTCGTCTATTACTGTGTACTGCAACAAAGCAGGTCATCAGTAACGGTCTTGATTTATTGGGTGTTGGCGCACCGGAGAGGATGTAACCCATGTGGTCTTCATCCGTTCAAACCGGCGCTGAACTTTCTATAGCAGGAATTTCTGCAACGAAATTAGCTAAAGAGTTTGGAACACCAACTTTTTTTATTGATGAAGTTGAGTTTTATACACGCGCCACAGATTGGAACACCGCACTTAAGGATTGTTTTGGAGCTAATGCAGGCACTGTGTATTACGCAGCTAAAGCCTTTATTTGCACCGAAGTCGCACGTTGGATCAAAGATGTTGGAATCGGCATCGATGTTTGTACCGGAGGTGAACTTTCTGTTGCATTAGCTGGTGGAATTGATCCGGCAAAGATCGAATTACACGGAAACAACAAATCTGTCGCAGAGATCGAAAAGGCAGTAACAAGTGGTGTTGGAACGATTGTTCTTGATTCGCTGTATGAAATTGAAAGAGTTGCCCATGCTGCAACCAAGGCGAGCAAAGTCCAACGTGTCCTATTGCGTCTAACCCCAGGTATTGAAGCCCATACCCACGAGTCAATCGCGACCGCACATGAAGATGTGAAATTTGGTTTTTCAATTGCCTCTGGTGCTGCTTGGGATGCAATCGCAGCTGTTCGCACTCATTCTTCCTTAGAGCTTCGAGGATTCCACGCACACATCGGTTCACAGATATTTGGATATGAATCCTTTGAACTGTCAGCAGCGCGCTTAATTAGCCTGCTTGCAAAGTATCGAGATGAGTTTAAGAGTGAACTCCCCGAACTAGATCTTGGCGGGGGTTACGGAATTGCTTATCTGCCAGGAGATGTTGCAGTTGTTCCAGCAGATGCGATGAAAGCTTTAGCTGCTGCGGTTCATAGCAACTGCCAAACTCATGGTTTGAAAGTTCCAACTATTTCAATTGAACCAGGGCGCGCAATTGTTGGTCCAACCATGTTTACTTTGTATGAAGTTGGCACAGTAAAAGATGTAAATCTCGAAAATGGTGCACACCGTCGCTATGTTTCAGTCGATGGTGGAATGAGCGATAACATTCGCCCTTCACTGTATGGTGCTGAATACACAACCATTTTGGCCAACCGCACCAGCAGTGCAAAAAATGTTTCAAGTCGCCTTGTTGGCAAGCATTGCGAAACTGGCGATATTGTTATTCGCGAAATCGATTTACCCGATGACATCATTCCGGGGGATTTATTAGCAGTGCCTGCAACGGGTGCTTATGGACGCAGCATGGCAAGTAACTACAACCATGTTCCTCGTCCACCAGTAGTTGCAGTAAAAGATGGAAAAGCTCGGGTAATTGTGCGCCGCGAGACCGAAGATGATCTTCGGATGCTCGATATTTAACGCCGATCAAAGCATCTGTGAAAGAATAGGTTCATGAACTCGGGCTCAAAGCAACTCTCTATTGGCATGCTCGGCTGCGGCGTTGTGGGTAGCCAGGTTGCTCGCCTGCTGCAAGATGATGAGCAAGAGTTATCTGAGCGCTCAGGTGCGGTCCTCAAACTTTCTAAAGTGGGTGTTCGTACCGCCGGTGTACGTGAAGGCATTGATCCAGCGCTAATCACAACAGATCTTCAATCAATTGTCTCTGATCCAAGTATCAACATTATTATTGAAGTTATGGGTGGCATCGAGCCGGCCAAATCTTTAATTCTTGAAGCAATTAAGAACGGTAAATCGGTAATCACCGCCAATAAAGCCTTACTTGCCACACATGGACATGAACTTTTTAACGCAGCAGATGCCGCCAAAGTTGATCTGTACTACGAAGCAGCAGTTGCTGGTGCAATTCCAATTATTCGCTCGATGCGCGAATCATTGGCCGGCGATCAAATCACCCGCTTAATGGGAATTGTTAACGGAACAACTAATTACATTCTTACTAAAATGCACGAAGAGGGTCGCGCCTTTGCAGAGGTTCTAAAAGAAGCTCAAAAACTTGGCTATGCCGAAAGCGATCCAACTGCAGATATTGAAGGACATGATGCTGCTGCAAAAGCAGCGTTACTAGCCAGCCTTGCATTTCATAGCACAGTTGTTATCGATGAGGTTTATTGCGAAGGTATTTCAAAGATCTCATCTGATGATGTTGCCGCAGCTAAATCTATGAACAGCGTCATTAAGTTGCTAGCGATCGCTGAACTAACAGTTCAAGATGAAATTTCTGTTCGAGTACACCCAGTTATCTTGCCTTTGTCGCATCCATTGGCATCTGTTCGTAACGCTTTTAATGCCATCTATGTTGAATCAGAGGCTGCTGGCCAACTGATGTTCTACGGTCGTGGGGCAGGTGGTGCACCTACCGCATCAGCAATTCTTGGTGACCTGGTTGCTGTTGCCCGCCATGCTGCATATTCAACTGTTGGATATGGCGAATCTGATTACGCAGACCTCGATATTGCACCAATTGGCGCCGTTAAATCTCAGTTCTTTGTACGCCTACATGTTGCGGATAAATCAGGTGTTTTGGCATCTATTGCCCAAACTTTTGCAAGCGAGAATGTTTCAATTCAAACTGTTCGCCAAGCTGGATTAGGCGAAGATGCCGAATTGGTAGTTGTTACTCACGCTGCCTCTGAAGATGCTTTAGATGCTTGTGTTCAGAAGTTAAAGAAGATGGAAATTGTGAGCAAGGTTGAGAGCGTCATTCGCGTTGAAGGGGCACAGAGCTAATGGCACTCTTCCCAAGAAAATCTGCGAAAGCATCTGGTGCGCATCAATGGCGCGGAGTCATTGAGGAATACCGTCACCGTCTTCCGGTCAGTGATAAGACTCCGATTGTTTCGCTGCGCGAAGGTGGCACCCCACTTATTTATGCATGCAATCTTTCTGAACTTTTAGGGAACAATGTTTGGATCAAGTACGAAGGTCTAAATCCAACAGGTTCATTTAAAGATCGCGGAATGACAATGGCGATTTCAAAGGCGGCCGAAGATGGCGCTAAGGCTGTTATCTGCGCATCAACTGGAAACACATCAGCATCGGCTGCGGCCTACGCTGTTAAAGCTGGAATGCGTCCAGCGGTTCTTATTCCCAAGGGCAAGATCGCAATGGGAAAGCTTGCCCAAGCAGTAATTCATGATTCAACAATTTTGCAAGTTAACGGAAACTTTGATGATTGCTTAACGCTTGCACGCGAACTTTCAGAAAATTACCCAGTTGCACTGGTTAACTCAGTTAACCCGTTTCGTATCGAAGGCCAAAAGACTGCAAGCTTTGAAGTTGTAGACATGCTTGGCGATGCGCCAGATATTCATGCACTTCCAGTTGGTAACGCTGGAAACATCACCGCATATTGGAAGGGCTACAAGGAGTACAACAAGGATGGGCTTACAACAAAGCTTCCAATGATGTACGGATTCCAAGCAGCTGGTGCTGCACCAATCGTTAAGGGCAAAGTTGTTAAGAACCCAGAAACAATTGCAACAGCAATTCGCATTGGAAATCCAGCATCCTGGCAGCAGGCGGTAGAAGCTCGCGATATGTCTGGCGGAGTCATTGATTCAGTAACAGATCGCGAAATCTTGGCTGCGTACCGCTTAATTGCAGCTAAAGAAGGAATCTTCGTGGAACCTTCATCTGCAGCAGGTCTTGCAGGTTTGATCAAGTACAAGAAGGCGGGCAAGCTGCCTAAGGACAAGACAATCGTTATTACTGTGACAGGACATGGGTTAAAAGATATTCCTTACGCACTAGAGTCTGCAAAGAAGCCGGTCGTTGTTCCTGTCAATGCAAAGATTGCAGCTAAAGCTTTAGGTCTTGCATAAAATGAAGCCAACTTTTAAAGCGCAACCAATGCAGGTACAAGTTCCTGCAACGAGCGCGAATTTAGGACCAGGTTTTGATTGCCTTGGCTTAGCCCTAAATATGCACGATCGTTACATGGCACAAGTTATGGATGAACCAGGTGTCGATATTGATGTCACTGGTGAAGGTGCAGATAACGTACCTACAACAGATAAGAATTTAGTAATAAAAGCGATGTACAAAGGTTTTGATTTCTTAGGTGGGCGTCCTCGCGGAATCGCATTGCGGCAACTCAATGTGATTCCTCATGGTCGTGGGCTTGGTTCATCTGCTGCAGCAATTGTTGGTGGGCTAGCCCTTGCTCGTGCACTAGTTCTTGGCGGCAACGAGCGTATGTCACATGAAGATATGTTGAACATCGCCAATGAAATGGAAGGCCATCCCGACAATGTTTCAGCGGCCATTTATGGCAGCGCAAATGTTGCTTGGCAAGAAAGCCAACGCGGAAAAGTAATTGCGCAATCATTAAACATCGAAGTTGATCCGCGTATATCGGCACTTGCTTTTGTTCCAGCAACAGAGTTTTCAACATCAAAAGCACGCAAAATGCTTCCTGAATCAATTCCACATCACGATGCGGTCCGAAACTCAATTAATACAGCGGTTTTGGTTCAAGCTTTGCAACACCGTCCGGATCTTTTGCTCGCCGCTACCGAGGATTACTTGCACCAGAGCTATCGCAGCGATGCGATGCCACAGAGCTTTGCTTTGATGACCAAGCTACGTAAAGCCGGAGTTGCGGCCTTTATTTCCGGGGCAGGTCCAACTGTTTTGCTTCTTCACACAGGTGGAGATGCTGAAGCTGCAGAGTTAGAGCGGGCGGCAGGGGAGAAGTTCCAGATGATCCCATTGGGCGTTTCACGCACAGGAGTTGCGGTAGTCACAGCCTGATTTTGCGATTTTCCACCCATTCCTGCTAACCTTTACTCATCTGAACGGCTCATCTAGCAGCCAGTAACACATCAGACAAAAGCAAAAATCTCAAAAACAAAAATCCCAGGTTCAACAAGGTCTCAAACAATCAGTTAAGACCCAGAACCAATAGCGAAAAGATATACATGACAACAGAAATTGAACCAGTCCGCTCAAACAGTCCAGAGCTTGCTGCAATGACCCTTCCAAAGTTGAAGACGGTAGCTACACAACTTGGAGTTGATGGCGCAGCAAAGATGAAGAAGGACGCACTAGTAGAGGCGATCGCTGATTTACAGGCGAAGAACCGCGAAGCTGCAAAGGCTGAACGCGAAGCACGTCGCGAAGCACGCAACAATCGCAAGAAGGAATCAAAGCCTTCGAACAACACCCAAGATTCAGATGATGACGGCGATGATGATTCAGTGCCCTCAAGCAATAACGATCGGTCAAATAACGACCGGGGCGGTAATGATCGCAACGACCGTGGTGGTCGCTTTGATCGCAACGATCGTGGCCGTGGACGTGACCGCAACCGCGATCGCAACCGTGACCGTGCACCTCGCGAAGAGCGCGAGCCGGTAATTGGTGAAGATGATGTTCTCGTTCCAGTAGGTGGCTTGCTCGATATTCTCGAAAGCTACGCATTTATCCGAACAGGTGGATACCTACCAGGTCCTAACGATGTTTACGTTTCATTGCAGCAGGTTCGTAAAAACGGTCTGCGCAAGGGCGATGTCGTTACAGGTCAGGTTCGTCAGCCTCGCGAAGGTGAAACAAAGCAAAAATTCAACGCTTTGATCACCCTCGAAACTGTTAACGGAATGACTCCTGAAGAAGCACGTAATCGTGTTGAATTTGGAAAGCTGACTCCACTTTATCCTCAGGAGCGTTTGCGCCTTGAGACAGAGCCAAATGTCCTTACAACTCGTGTGATCGATCTGATTGCACCAATTGGTAAGGGCCAACGTGGCCTTATCGTTTCGCCTCCAAAGGCTGGTAAGACAATGGTTCTGCAATCAATTGCTAACGCAATCACAACAAACAACCCAGAGTGTCACTTGATGGTTGTGCTAGTTGATGAGCGTCCAGAAGAAGTTACAGATATGCAGCGCAGCGTTAAGGGTGAAGTTATTGCTTCAACTTTTGATCGCCCTGCTGATGACCACACAACAATTGCTGAACTTGCTATCGAGCGCGCAAAGCGTTTAGTAGAACTTGGTCACGACGTAGTTGTTCTTCTTGACTCAATTACACGTCTAGGTCGCGCATACAACATCGCTGCACCTGCATCAGGCCGCATTCTTTCCGGTGGTGTTGATTCAGCTGCGCTATATCCACCAAAGAAGTTCTTCGGAGCTGCTCGTAATATTGAAGATGGCGGATCGCTAACGATTCTTGCAACTGCATTGGTTGATACAGGATCTCGTATGGATGAAGTTATCTTCGAAGAGTTCAAGGGAACTGGAAACATGGAATTAATCCTTGATCGCCGTATGGCTGACAAGCGAATTTTCCCTGCAGTTAACGTTGTTGCTTCAGGTACTCGTAAGGAAGAAATCCTTATGGGTTCAGAAGAGCTCAACATTGTGTGGAAGCTACGTCGCGTATTGCACGCACTAGAGCCACAAGCCGCTTTGGAATTGTTGCTTGAGAAGATGAAGGGCACAAAGTCCAACGTCGAGTTCTTGATGCAGATTCAGAAGACAACTTCGGGTCCAGACGACTCAAAGTAAGCGTAAATTTCTCAATTGTGGGCTTATCGCCTACCCTTGGGGTCTGTTAACCGTCCGTTTGGTTCACCTGATACCTATTAATAGGAGCAGGACCCAAACACGAAAAAAGGAATAACCATGAAGCCAGATATCCACCCAGAGTACAAAGACACCCAAGTAACTTGTGGTTGCGGCGAGAAGTTTGTAACTCGTTCAACAGTTGCTAGCGGATCTATCTACGTTGAAGTTTGCTCAGTCTGCCACCCGTTCTACACAGGTAAGCAGCGCATCCTTGATACTGGTGGTCGCGTGGCTAAGTTCGAAGAGCGCTTCGGTAAAAA
>JBEINN010000049.1:0-6214 GCA_040378115.1 Candidatus Planktophila sp.
GATGCTTTTGGCAGAATTTCAGAAGTTAAGCAAGTAGCTCGCGAACTTGCATATGCCAACGCAGTTGCTGCTCAGCCATCATTGGCTGCAGTTAATGTGGAAGAGGCTAAGAAGGTTTATGGCGTAGAAGTCGCACTCGATGAGTGGCGCAAAGAAGAAGTTTTGGACGCAATCGCAATTCGTTGCTGGCCAGAGTTTCCAACTGATTTAGGTGCCTGTATTTGTTCTTCTCTGGGTCGCCTTTCAGATCGTGGAACTGTCACAACGTGTGAGCGCGATGTCTTAGGCGCAGTAACAATGATGGTCTGTGAATCACTGGGCTCAGATGAAAACTACTTGGTAGACATCGTTGATCTAGATGCATCACAAGGTTTAGTTCGCTTATGGCACTGCGGTTCAGCTGCAACAAAGCTTGCAGCAGACCCAACTAATGCAACCCAATCAACCCACTGCAATCGCAAACTAGGCGTTGCAGGTAATTTTCCGCTCAAGACCGGAGCAGTAACACTGTTTCGTATTGATCGGGATGTAGATCCGAGCAATAGCACGGGTTTACGCATGGTTGTGAGCCGAGGGGAATCAATCCCTGCTCCCAATCACTTCCAAGGCAATACAGCAACTGTCATCACTGAACCTGATGCAGCTGCTTTAGTGAACGGAATCGTCACTGGCGGATATCCGCACCACTTGGTCATTTCATGGATCGATGTGCGACCAGGTATTCGTCAATTGGCAAAAAAGTTAGGGATACCCCTCACAGAATGGTAAACAACAACAAACCCTCTAAAGCAAGGATAAAAATGAAAACTAAAGGACATAAAGCCTTTGCTTCACTCCGTGCTGGTGTAGTTGCAACAGTTGCTGCGGCACTTGTTATTACTCCACTTGCAGTTGCAAACGCAGCCGAAGTTCCAACTTTCGGTAAGCAATGCACAACAGAAGGTGTAAGCACAGGACAAAAGACAACTTCACTCATTTGCGCTGAAGGCTCAAGTGGAAAGCTAACTTGGCAGCGTGTGCGCCTTGGATCTTCAAAGGCAGCCCCAGTTGCATCTCTTACGCCACCAAAGGGAACTATTGAGTTCCATCACTGGCGTGGAGAAGACAAGGCAGTTCTACAGAGCATCATCGATAAGTTCGAAGCTAAACATCCAGGTACAAAGGTCAACCAGGTAATTATGACTTCTGGTGACTACGGTAACTTGGCGCTAACAAAGATTAGCGCAAATCCAAAGGCTGCTGCCTTTGTAACAATGCGCGGTGGACAGTTCGATAACTTCATGAAGGCTGGACTGTTGAAGGATCTAACTTCTCAGCGTTATGCTCAGCAGAACTTCATCCAAAGTGCTCTTACACCAGGAACTGTTGATGGAAAGATCTACGGTCTTCCATACCAGTCACTATTTAACAACCCAATTTACAATGCAGAACTATTTACCAAGAATGGTTGGAAAGTTCCAACAACTTGGACACAGACTCTTGCATTCTGTAAGACAGCTAAAGCAGCGGGATATATCCCATTTGCATGGCCAGGTGCTACCCGCGGTAACGCAGGTCAAATCCTCAATTCATTCATGATGAACTCTGCTCCATATGCAACAGTTTTGAAGAATGCAACTGACATCGATAAGGGTCGTGCTGACCTGACAATCGATTGGTTCACAAATATTGCTAAGCAGTACAAGCAAATGGCTGATGCCGGTTGCTTCCCTGCAAATGCAACTGGATACACCGACACTGTTGCACCAGCTGACTTTGCTGCTGGTAAGGCTGCTATTTATCCAACTGGAACATTTGGAATGAGCTCAGTAACAAAGCTCAATCCAGATATGAAGGGAAAGATGAAGATTATGGGTCTCATCACTACAGATGCGAAGCCATTCTATGAAGGAATCACAAACAACACCTTCATTCTGAGTGTAAATGCGAAGGCATCATCAACAGATCAGAAGATCGCTAATGCATTCATTTCATTCTTGGCTACCGCTCCAATTGCTCAGGAATACGCAGTTGGAACTTCACAGCACGTTTCAGTAATCAACGTTGACTACACAGCCAACGTTGACCTATTGAATACATCAGACATCATGGGTAAGAAGCTTCTTCTAGCACCACGCTTCTTGTTCCTAAACCAAGGTGTAGTACGTGACAAGCTTGAAGATGCTTTGATTGCAATTGTCGGTGGTGCAGATATCACCAAGACACTCGCAGATACATCAAAGATCATTAAGCAAGGCTTGGGTGCTTAATTAACACACTAGTTGATAACCAGACCAGCCCCACCGCTCCAAGCGGTGGGGCTGGCTCTGGCCACCCAAAAAAGAAGAAAGCAAAATTCTTCGACTCAAAAGTTTTAATCTTGATGGCTTTACCCGCTTTTGCAATCTATTCCTTTTTGTATTTATACCCATCGATTTCTAATCTTTGGAATTCCACAAAACGATGGGATGGAGTTTTACCTCCAGAATTCATAGGTGCACGAAACTTTACATATTTGGCAACTAATGATGATCTTTTCCTAAAAGTTGTCGCCAATAACTTTAAATTTGCTTTTGTAGTTGTCGTTCTACAAACTTCCTTTTCTCTTTTGTTCGCAACATTTTTACTCAAGAATACGAAAACCACAATATTTCTTCGCGTTGTATATTTCTTTCCAACGATTCTTTCATCGGTATCTGTCGGCTTAATTTGGTTGTTTTTGTACAACCCTAATTACGGCCTAATTAACGCAACAGCAAAATCGATTGGAATAATGAATGAGCCAGGCATAAATTGGTTGGGAGATGGTCGATACGCCCTTTATGCAATCGCTATTACTCAAGTATGGTTCCACACCGGACAAATGGTTGTTATCTATGTTGCTGGTTTACAGCAAATTCCAGCTGAGCTTTATGAAGCTGCGGAGGTAGATGGTGCTTCTCGTTGGCAGCAGTTTAAGAACATTACGTGGCCTATGGCATTACCGACAACGGCAGTTGTTGTTGCATACACAACCATTCAAAGCTTTAGAGCATTTGATTTGGTGTATGCAATGACACAGGGTGGACCAAACAATGCTTCGGATGTGCTCGTGACCTTGATCTACAACACAGCTTTTGCCAGCTATAAATTTGGTTATGCATCTGCCCAATCTGTCTTGCTTGTGGTCACGGTTCTTTTGATTACTTGGCTTCAAAGACGCACTCTACGAGTGAACTATGGGGATAAATAATGTTGTATAAATCGACTAAGAATTTCCTGTTAACCGCATTTGCATTTATCGTTCTCATTCCATGCTCGATTGTTGTATTAGGTACATTCAAAACAGATGCAGAAATCTACTCAACTCCTTTAGCTCTTCCAAATAACTGGACATTGAATAACTTCCGGACTCTTTTTGATTCTGGTGGCTTAATCACTCCATTTAAGAACAGTGTCATTGTTGCTGTTTTTTCTGTTTTCATCACCTTAATTTTGGCGAGCATGGCGGCTTATGCAATTGCAAGATCAATAACAATTTCAGGAAAAGTTCTCTTCTTCCTCTTTACACTTGGCTTAGCTATTCCAGGTCAAGTCAATATCATCCCAATTTATGTACTTTTCGTAAAACTTCACCTCAATAATTCACTCATTGGTTTGGTGCTGGTCAATATTGCACTCACACTTCCGATATCAATCTTTATTTTGAGTGCTTTCTTTAAGGATTTATCACGTGAAATGTTTGAGGCAGCGAGTATTGATGGGGCGGGTCATTGGCGCATTTTCCGATCTATTGCACTTCCACTATGTCGCCCGGCAATGGGTGCAACGGGTATCTTCCTCTTTGTTATTTGTTGGAATGACTTGCTGTATCCATTAATGCTTATTAGCGAATTGAGTAAAAAGACACTTCCTTTGATTTTGATTGATTACAGAGGTGAGTACTTCTCAAGCTTTAGCATGCTATTTACAGCGATTTTTGTGGCATCTATTCCAATGGTTGTGATGTACTTGTTCTTCCAGAAGTCATTTATTGCTGGCATAACTGCTGGTGCGGTGAAAGGTTAAAATGAGCGCAATAACACCATTAGCCCCGCAGCGTGCAGCCCGAATTGCTACCCAACTTGTAGAACTCATTGATCTTCAAAAATTAAATCCTGGTGACCGACTGCCTCCTGAGCGACAATTAGCTGACTTACTAGAGGTTAGCCGCCCAAGTTTGCGTGAAGCGTTACATATTTTGCAGGCGCAAGGGCTTGTGCAGATAAAGCATGGTCAAGGTACTTTTGTTCAGGAGCCGATTGTTGCGCAAGAGCTTCGCGCTTCAATGATGACTAAAACACATGGACTAAATGAACTTTTTGACGCACGCGAAGTTCTTGAAGTTCCCGCATCTAAGTGGGCTGCAGAAAAAGCTACGAAAGAAGATATTCGCTTACTCCGCACTACCTTAAACCAAATTGATACCGTGACAGCTTCGCACCCAATAGACTTTGATCAATTACAGCTCTTAGATGCAAAATTCCATCTAACTATTGTTGGAGTTGCTGGCAATAGATTCATTAATCAAACCCTCAACGTTTTACAAGACGTAATGAGAATGTCTATGGAGACCACTCTTCGCTTACCTGGCCGTTCTGAAATCTCTCGAAGTGAGCACAGTGAAATATTGACGGCAATTGAAAATGGTGATGGAGAACTTGCCTCAAAATTAACTTTAAAGCACATTACTGGAGCTCGGAAAACGGCAGTTGCAGATGCTAAAGCGAAAGAAAATAATTGAGCACTGTTCAAGCCGTTTGTGTTGGTGTAATAACAATAGACACTGTTGCATTAGTAGATAAATATCCAAGTGAAGATGAAAGAGTCATAGCACGTGACATTACACGTGGCGGCGGTGGCCCTGCTGCAGTTGCTGCAGTTGCGCTAAGCCGTCAAGGAATCAAAACTGCAATCATTGGAACCATCGGGGATGATGCTGATGGGAAAGAAGTACTTCGAATCTTCGAAAAAGAAGGCGTCGACACCACAGGTATTTCAATCGGATCATCACCGACTGCAGGAAGTGTAATTGTTTCTTCATTAGAAAGAAGTACTCGCGCCATAAATACACGTCAACCCGTAAACCAAGCACCTATAAATTCAGCTGCAAAAACTTTGGTATCTAATGCGCAATGGTTACATGTTGACCATGTTGGAATTAATCGCCTGGTAGAGCTTGGTGTTTCCCGAGGGAATGGTCCTCTCATCTCATTTGATGCCGGATATGGTGTTGAAGACTTCAATCCAACAACCGTGGATCTTTTTGTGCCAACTGATAGGCAAATGGCGCTTCGGTATCCAGGTGTTGATTTAGCAGTAGCGTTGGAAAACGATTCTTTAAAGGGTGGGAATACCGTTGTTGCCACACAAGGATCAGCAGGTAGCTCAGGATATTCATCTGAAACTGGATTAGTCACTTCATCTGGTTTTAAGGTTGAAGTAAAAAGCACTTTGGGTGCAGGAGATGTATTTCATGGCGCCTTAGTCGCTCAAATCATCCATGGGTTTTCTCTTCAAGAAGCGCTACATCGAGCAAATGCAGTTGCAGCTCTTTCATGTCGTGGTTTAGATGGCCAATCAATGATTCCAACAACAGCTGAACTCAATGCATTTCTGGAGGCAAACAAATGAGGGCACCACTAACTAAATTGGCAAGACCATCTGGCGCACTTGCAATGGTTGCAGTTGATCAGCGTGAGGCGTTGCGCGGAATGTTTGCAGCCCACCAATCCACTCCAGTGCCAGATTCTCAACTCACGCAGTTTAAAGTAGATGTTGCACGAGAGTTGTCTCCTTTTGCATCCGCATTATTAGTGGATCAAGAATTCGGCATAGATGAAATTATCAAGCAGAAAGCTCTTAAGGGCAGTTGTGGACTAATCGCTGCAGCAGATCTATTAGTCGGACCTGCAGGCGGCGCAGCAACAGATACTGCAATTGATCCAGATGTAGATCCAATTCGTATGCGTGATATCGGAAGTGTGGGATTAAAGTTTTTGATTTTATGGCGAAATGACGAATCACCAGATTCACGCGCAAAACTTGTTGAAGACTTTAATGAGCTATGCAAGATTTCTGGATTACCCTCAATTATTGAGATTATTGTGAAACCACCAACTGATACCTCAAGAACCTTTAATCGTGAAGAAGAATTGATTATTGCGGCAAGAGAGGCTGCGAGTTGGAAACCAGATCTTTATAAGGCTGAAGTTCC
>JBEINN010000111.1:0-3535 GCA_040378115.1 Candidatus Planktophila sp.
CTGGGCGGGTAAATGCATATTGGGTATCTGTATCAACGTTCATCTTGATTACACCGTAATCAAGTGATTCGCGGATCTCTGAAAGAAGTGAGCCAGAACCACCATGGAATACAAGATCCATTGGCTTGCTTCCTGCAGGTAAGCCAAGCTTGGCAGAAACTGCTTCTTGCAAAGTTGCAAGAATCTTAGGTTGCAAGACCACGTTTCCGGGCTTGTAAACACCGTGAACATTTCCAAATGTTGCTGCCACCATGTAACGCGCATTGACATCGGTTCCAAGTGTTTCAATAGTCATGAGTGCATCTTCTGGAGTTGAGTACAGCTTTGCATCATGCTTAGCCTCGATACCATCTTCTTCTCCGCCAACAACTCCGATTTCAATTTCAAGAATTGTCTTTGCAGCAACAGACATCGCCAGCATTTCCTTAGCGACCTTCATGTTTTCAGTCATGTCCACCGCTGATCCATCCCACATATGTGAGTTAAACAATGGAGCCTTGCCTGACTTAATTCGATCTGCACCAAATGCAAGAAGTGGACGCATGAAGCCATCTAGCTTTTCAGCTGGGCAATGATCTGTATGAATTCCAATGTTTACTTTGTAGTTCTTTGCAACAACATGTGCGTACTCTGCGAGCGCAACCGCGCCATCAACCATGTTCTTAACAGTGGAGCCAGATGCATATTCAGCACCGCCCCAAGAAAATTGAATGATTCCATCGGACTCTGCTTCGGCGAAACCACGAATAGCAGCTGTAATGGTTTGTGATGATGAAACATTGATTGCTGGGTATGCGAAAGCGCCCTTTTTAGCGCGATCCAACATATCGGCGTAAATTTCAGGGGTTGCAATTGGCACAGTGACTCCTAAGGCTCGTTGTAAATCTTTAGACTGAGCGCTTCGTTGAGTCGTCTAGAGGCTTACGGCCAATCCTCTCACCTTGTCCCCTATCGCACAAAAAGACCCTCCGCGCACGGAGGCTGGGAGGGTCTTCATGTGTGGGATTTACTCTTTAATTCAGGGTTTTCAAGGCGTTGGCCAAGAACTTAGCCAGGGCCGCCAATAACACTGGGTTACTCAAAAGCTTGATAAAAGCCAAAATAAGTGAAGTCAACATTGCATCTCCTTTCCGTCGAGACATCTTCAGGGAAAGCGGCGAAGAAAAAATCAATCACGAATTCTCTGTTGATAACAATGTTGAAGGGGTAACCTCTAGTGTTATGAGTCAAGATCATGAATCTCTAGAGAACCTGCTCAGTGAGGATCGCCAGTTTCCTCCCACTGCCGATTTCGCGGCGCAAGCTAATGCCACCGCCGCTCTCTACGATCTAGCCGAGAAAGATCGCTTGGCTTTTTGGGATCAACAAGCTCTTGCACTAACTTGGGAAACTCCTTGGACGCAAACTCTTCAATGGGATGCGCCATATGCACAATGGTTTGTGGGCGGAAAGATCAACGCATCCTTTAATGCATTAGATAGACATGTACTTGAAGGTCGCGGAGATCGAGTTGCATTCCACTTTGAAGGCGAACCCGGTGACACTCGAACAATTACTTATGCAGAGTTGTTAACTGAAGTTAAGAAAACAGCAAATGCGCTTTTGGAATTAGGCATCGAAGCTAAAGACCGTGTTGCTATTTACATGCCAATGATTCCAGAAGCAGCAATTGCAATGTTGGCATGTGCCCGAATCGGAGCAGCACATTCTGTTGTGTTTGGTGGATTTTCAGCCGATGCTTTGTTGTCACGTATTCAGGATGCGGATGCAAAGTTAGTTATTACCGCCGATGGTGGTTTCAGAAAAGGTGGAGCATTTGCCCTAAAACCCGCTGTTGATGAAGCATTAAAGGGCAAGCACAATGTTAAGAATGTTTTAGTTGTTCAACGCACACATCAAGAAACCGCCTGGAATTCTGCAACAGATATCTGGTGGCACGATCTTGTCGATCGCCAATCAGCAGAACACACACCTGAAGGCTTTGATTCTGAGCACCCGCTCTTCATTTTGTACACATCTGGCACGACCGCAAAGCCAAAGGGAATTTTTCACACCACTGGTGGCTATTTAACCCAAGCGGCTTACACCCATCGAATCGTCTTTGATATTAAGCCTGAAACTGATGTGTACTGGTGCACCGCCGATGTCGGCTGGATTACCGGTCACAGTTACATTGTTTATGGACCGTTGATGAATGGTGCAACACAAGTAATGTATGAAGGAACTCCAGATACACCACACAAGGGACGTATTTTCGAACTGATTGAAAAATATGGCGTAACTATCTTATATACAGCGCCAACTTTAATTCGTACCTGGATGAAATGGGGAGATGAGTATCCAAACAAGTTCAACCTGACATCACTTCGCTTATTAGGTTCGGTCGGAGAACCAATTAATCCTGAAGCGTGGATGTGGTACCGCGAAGTTATTGGTGGCAATCGGTGCCCAATCGTTGATACCTGGTGGCAAACAGAAACTGGCGGAATCATGATTTCTCCATTGCCTGGTGTAACAGCGACCAAACCAGGATCAGCGATGACGGCGATTCCTGGAATCAGTGCAGTGGTCGTAGATGACAATGCAAACCCAGTTGCTAAAGGTCATGGCGGATTCTTAATCCTTGATAAACCATGGCCCGGAATGTTGCGTGGTGTTTGGGGCGAAGATGAGCGCTACAAAGAAACCTATTGGTCACGATTTAAGGGAATCTACTTTGCAGGAGATGGCGCAAAGTTAGATAAAGATGGAGCAATTTGGTTACTCGGTCGCGTTGACGATGTAATGAATGTTTCAGGCCACCGAATTTCAACAACCGAGGTTGAATCCGCTCTTGTTTCCCATGAATCTGTTGCCGAAGCTGCAGTGGTTGGCGCACAAGATGCGATGACAGGTCAAGGAATTGTTGCCTTCGTTATCTTGCGTGGAGGAATTGCTCATGCCAGCGGAGAAAAACTAGTTACCGAGCTACGTAATCACGTGGCAAAAGAAATTGGTGCCATTGCAAAGCCGCGCCAAATCTTGGTTGTTGCTGAATTACCAAAGACTCGAAGCGGCAAAATTATGCGGCGTTTACTTAAGGATGTGGCTGAAAACCGTCAGGTGGGAGATGCGACAACCCTTGCTGATCCAAATGTTATGAAGCTGATTTCTGAAGGGTTAAATACATCAAAGGATGAGGATTAAAGAGGTACTCCAAGATGTTTTTCGGTTAGCTCAAGAATCTGATCGAGATCTTTGATGATTCCGATGTGTTTATAGGCAACGCTGCCGTCGGCTGCAATAAACCATGTAATAGGAACACCCATCCCAAAGTATTGGCGTGACCGGCCATCTGGGTCATACAAGTTTGGCCAAGTAATTCCATTACCTTCAACAAAGGTCCGGCCATCATTCAAACTTGCTTCTTCGACATCAACACCAATTAGCTGAACTTTGTCTTTAGCTTTTTCATGAAATTCGCGAAAAACTGGTATCTCTTCCTTGCATGGTCCACACCATGAGCCCCAGACATTAATAACCATTGGTCCGCGTA
>JBEINN010000132.1:0-2836 GCA_040378115.1 Candidatus Planktophila sp.
AATACGGGGACCTAGCTCAATTGGTAGAGCACCGCCTTTGCAAGGCGGGGGTTAGGGGTTCGATTCCCCTGGTCTCCACACAGTTTGTTTGAATTCATTGTTCTAGCTTCACCAATAGGAATGAGAAAACCATGTCATCAACAGCAACTCTTCACACATCACTCGGTGACATTGTTATCGAACTATTTCCAAATCATGCACCAAAAACAGTTGCAAACTTTGTAGAACTAGCAACTGGTGCAAAGGAGTGGACAGATCCACGCACAGGTCAAAAGACAACTGCAAAGTTGTATGACGGAACAATTTTTCACCGTGTCATCGACGGTTTCATGATTCAAGGTGGGGACCCTCTAGGTCGTGGAACAGGTGGGCCTGGTTATCGTTTTGCCGATGAGTTCCATGGTGAACTTGGCTTTGATCGCCCATACATTCTTGCGATGGCAAACTCAGGACCTGGAACAAATGGTTCTCAGTTCTTTATTACTGTTGCACCAACAACCTGGTTGAACCGCAAACACAGCATTTTCGGTGAGGTTAAAGATGCAGCCAGTCAAGCAGTAGTTGATGCAATCGCAACAGCAAAAACTGGCGCACAAGATAAGCCAGCAACAGACATAACAATCAACAGCGTTACAGTTGCTTAAGCGTTCAGCAACTTATTCGCTAATCGCAGTTATCTGCGGTGCATACCTGTTGCAATTGTTGGTTCCATCGATTCAACAACAATTATGGTTGCCAAGTTTCGAGTATTTACAATTTAGCAACGAGTGGTATCGATTATTTACTGTGGCTCTGACTCATGGTGGATTCCTTCACCTTGGATTCAATATGTATTCTTTGATGATTTTAGGATCTCCACTTGAAGCTGCATATGGAAAACAAAAGTTTCTGACTGTTTTCTTTTTCTCACTTCTCACAGGTTCTTTAACGTCGGCTTACTTTGCATCTTTGTATAGCGCTTCAGTCGGCGCATCAGGTGCGATCTTTGGGTTATTCGGAGCTCTTGCAATTGTGGGCAAGAGGATTGGCGCAGATATTCGTTCAATTGTTGTGATTATCGGAATTAACTTTGCTATTGGTTTTGCCATGGGTGGGGTTGATTGGCGAGCACATCTAGGTGGATTAATCGGCGGGGTAGTAGCTGCCCAGTTAGTTATGGCGCGACGGTAGGTTATCCACAGGCTTTACCCACATTGTGGATCGAATTACAATGATGTAATTAGGGCTCTATCGCCATCTAGTAGCGAGCGAGAAACCCACACCAATAAAGCCAAAGCCAACAATCATGTTCCAAGCACCAATGCCTGGGATTGGGTATTGGGTCTGGGTTATGTAGAAGGCAACGATCCAGAACAAGCCGATCAAAAAGGCGGCAACCATGGTTGGAGCAAGCCAACGTGGGCTCTCCAATGGCGCATGAGGGGTCTGAACATCAACCTCTTGATTGTGAGCACGCTGCTCAGCGACCTTTTTGCGTAGCTTTGATTTAGGCATAGGCGAAAGATACACCATGAGACACAATGCTCCTATGGCCACCAAGATTCTTGTCGTCGATAACTATGACTCCTTTGTCTTTAACTTGGTGCAGTATTTGCAGCAGTTAGGCGCTGAATGCACTGTGGTTCGAAATGACACGGTTGCCGCCGAGGAAGCTTCGAAGTATGACGGCGTCCTGATTTCTCCAGGACCCGGAACCCCCGAAAAAGCGGGAATCTCAGTTGAGATGATCAAGTACTGCGCACAAAATTCCATTCCACTATTTGGTGTCTGTCTTGGCCACCAAGCGATTGGCGTCGCGTTTGGTGCAACAGTTTCACGCGCACCAGAACTTCTGCATGGGAAAACTTCACTGGTGTATCACCAACAAGAAGGTGTCTTGGCAGATATTCCATCACCGTTTACCGCAACCCGTTATCACTCATTGTGTGTTGAAAAAGATTCCGTTCCAGAAACTTTACGTATTACTGGATCAACTGATTCTGGGCTAGTTATGTCGATAGAACACACAACACTTCCAATTCAGGGTGTGCAGTTTCATCCAGAATCAGTTTTAACTGAGCATGGACATCAAATGCTCGCTAACTGGTTAGTGATGTGTGGAGATAAAGGCGCTCGCGAAAAAGCGGTTGGGTTGTCGCCGGTCGTTAACCGTTAAATTACGGCGCTTTATTGATTGTAATTGTGACTGATTTACCAATGGTTTGGGTTGTTCCACCATCTGGTGCTTGACGAATAACAACACCAATTGGCTGATTAGCATCAAAGCCTTCAACCTCGCGAACTAGGAAACCTGCTTGAACCAAAATTGTTTTTGCTTGTAAAGCTTCGATTCCAAGTAAGGAAGGAACACTAACTTCTCCGCTTGCGATTTGAAGAACAACTCCACTACCAGCGGTAATCATTGAACCTGGTTCTGGAGTTACCTTTAAAACAGTTCCTTGTGGTTCATCAGATGGAACAGCTTCTGTTGCTGCAACAAGAAGTCCAACTGAGGCTAAAGCGCTACGCGCATCCAAAAGCGATAGGCCAACTAAATCTATTGGGACTTCAGAATTACCTGGACCATATGAAATAACCAAGACAACACCCGAACCTTTTTGAGCACGTGTTGTTGCAAGTGGAACCTGGCTAGCAACTCGATCTTTAGGAATTCGTCCGTCGTATGCTCGTGTAATTGTTACAACATAATCACTGAGCAAGGACTTAGCCTCAACTTCAGTAAGGCCAACAACATTTGGAAGTTGTGGCAGGTTAGATGTCGCAACATCTGGGCGAGCGATGAAAAGCCCTGCAATTAATACCGCTGCAGCAACAACACCGCTAATTGCGCCAATTA
>JBEINN010000128.1:0-2913 GCA_040378115.1 Candidatus Planktophila sp.
AGGCGGTTTGAGTAACCCCATTCGTTGTCATACCAACCAACGATCTTGACCTGGTTACCAATTACCTTGGTTAAACCTGCATCGAAGATACATGATGATGGATCGGTCACGATGTCTGAAGAAACAATTGGATCTTCAGTGTATGAAAGGAATCCCTTAAGCGGACCATTTGCCGCAGCCTTCATCGCTGCATTGATCTCGGCAGCTGTAGCTTCCTTTGCAAGTTCGACAGTTAGATCTGTTGCTGAACCTGTTGGGACTGGAACGCGCATTGCGTAACCATCTAGCTTGCCCTTGAGCTCTGGCATAACAAGTGAGATCGCCTTTGCTGCACCTGTAGATGTAGGAATCATGTTTGTTGCCGCAGCACGTGATCGACGAAGATCCTTGTGTGGGAAGTCCAGAATTACCTGGTCATTTGTGTATGCGTGAATTGTCGTCATCAAGCCCTTAACAATTCCCCAGTTGTCCTGAAGGACCTTTGCCATTGGAGCAAGGCAGTTTGTCGTACATGAGGCGTTTGAAATGATGTTGTGCTTTGAACCGTCGTACTGTGTGTGGTTTACACCCATAACGATTGTGATGTCCTCATCAGTTGCTGGCGCAGAGATGATGACCTTCTTGGCTCCAGCTGTGATGTGCTTTTGCGCATCTGCAGCCTTTGTGAAAATTCCTGTTGATTCAACTACGACATCTGCCTTAACTGATGCCCAAGGAAGATTTGCTGGATCGCGCTCTGAGAAGACCTTGATTGTCTTTCCATCAACAGTGATTGAATCATCTGTGAAAGTTACTTCTAAACCTAGACGACCCAAAATCGAGTCATACTTCAAAAGGTGAGCAAGCGTCTCATTTGGGGTTAAGTCGTTAATTGCGACGATGTTGATATTTGGGTTAGTAAGTGAGGCACGGAAGAAGTTACGTCCGATGCGACCAAAACCATTGATTCCGACATTAATCACGAAAGTGTCCTTGCTACTAGTGGGGCACATGAAAAAGCCCAGCTTCTGGTGGTTCGTAAAACTGCCACAACGCTGGGGGCTTAGGTAGAACCTTACCAGTGAAGAATGTGTGAACTCTTGAGTATCGAGGCGCTAATTGAGCAAATCTGGAGAGAGGCCACTCTCAGTATCCGGAATTCCTAGCTCTGCGGCTCGTTTATCGGCCATTGCAAGCAGACGTCGGATTCGACCAGCAATTGCATCCTTAGTCATCGGTGGTACTGCCAATGATCCAAGCTCTTCTAAAGAAGCCTGTCCATGATTAATCCTTAGCTCCCCTGCCTCTTTGAGGTGATCTGGGATTGTTGGACCAAGAATTTCCATGGCGCGTTGCACACGGGCTGCTGCTGCAACTGCTGCTCTGGCAGAACGGCGAAGATTTGCATCATCAAAGTTTGCAAGTCGATTAGCAGTTGCTCTGACTTCTCGTCGCATACGACGTTCTTCCCACGCCATCACACTTTCATGTGCACCCAGTCGAGTCAGTAGTACACCGATCGCATCTCCATCACGGATTACAACTCGATCAACTCCGCGAACTTCGCGCGCTTTTGCAACAATTCCTAATCGGCGAGCCGCGCCCACCAATGCAAGTGCAGCTTCTGGGCCAGGGCAGGTAATTTCTAGAGATGATGATCGACCTGGCTCAGTTAATGAACCATGCGCAATAAAGGCACCACGCCAAGCCGCTTCTGAATCACAGATTGCAGCTGAGACAACCTGTGGTGGAAGACCCCGAACTGGACGTCCATTGGAATCAACTAAACCAGTTTGTCGTGCGAGTGCGTCGCCTTCATTGATTACTCGAACCACATAACGTGAACCCTTGCGCAATCCACTGGAAGAAAGGACAGCTAAATCTGAATCATGTCCATAGATGTCGGCGATATCTTTGCGAAGTCGGCGTGCACTCTGCGAGGTGTCCAGCTCTACTTCAATAACAATCTTTCCGGCAGCGATGTGAAGGCCACCTGCGAAACGAAGTAATGAAGAAACCTCTGCTTTGCGACAACATGGCTTGGTAATTGATAGACGAGATAGCTCGTCTTTAACTGATGCTGTCATTGCCATGGGGTAATCCAACCATTTACCGAGCGAGAATGTGGCCCAAATGGAGAGCTAATTTTTGGGCATCATGATGAATACTTCCCGGAGCCTTGCGAATATCAGCCACCACAATCTCTCCACCCAAGGTTGATGCTGCAAGCTGCAATGCCTGCTCATTCCTTACAACCGAAGCGTCAACAAGGCAGTAATCCACCGTCAAGCCAGGTGCATAGCGATGAAAGAATTCAAGATGTTCTTCAGGGGTGGAACCTGCAAACTCTTCACCTTGTGCATGTGAAGTGGCATCTAGATTTAGAATCAAAACTTTACGAGCTTTCGATGTGCGCAGCACATCCAATTGCGCAGGTACTAATAAGTGCGGAATAACACTTGAAAACCAGGAGCCGGGACCCATCGTGATCCAGTCCGCATCTTCAATTGCACTTAATGCTTCACTTCTAGCGGGAGGATCCTGCGGAATAATGCGAAGTGATTCGATGTGCCCTTTAGCTGTTGCAACTTCTTTTTGACCTCGAACAACAATTCTTCCAGTCGATGTATTGAAGGTTCCTTCAATATCTAACGCTATAGATGCCATCGGAAGTACCCGTCCAATAACTTTGAGCAATTGGCCGACTCTGTCTAAGGCCACCACTGGATCATCACCTGCGTTCCACATTGATGCGAGTAAGAGATTACCCATGGCATGACCGTTGAGATCTCCATTGCTTTCAAAACGATGTTGCATTATTTGAGCCCAAGTACGGCCCCATTCATCATCTGCGCACAAGGCAGCCAGCGCCATACGTAAATCACCAGGAGGAAAGATTGGGAACTCTTCACGCAATCTTCCGCTAGATCCACC
>JBEINN010000123.1:0-3067 GCA_040378115.1 Candidatus Planktophila sp.
AAGCAATTGCCTCAGGCTGGTTTGCAGTACACAGCTGCAGATGAATCAGGAGTTCGCACAACTGGTGAAGTATCTCGAAACGCACCATGTCCTTGCGGATCAGGTAAGAAGTTTAAGCGTTGCCATGGAGGCGCAGCTTAAGTTTAAATAAGTGCTAGACAGGTGCATAACCAGCGCCCATCTAACCCTTCAAATCTGATTGCAATCACTCGTAAGCGATCACCAAAACGCACGGTTACAGTTGCTTCACATACACCATCTATCGGCTCAGTGATTCTTGTTTTGCGCACTCTTCCTATTTCTGTCATTGAGCCGGTGGCGTGCTGTAGTTGCGAAAATATTGTGTAATGGCATGACAGTTGTAGCTGCTGAGAAGAACGTCTACCTGCCCAGATTTCCAGAACGTTATGAATGAATTGATGTATCAAGGGTGCGATTTCTGGCAAATTGGCTGCAGAAGTTGGTTGAGGTGCAAAATCTTCATCGAATTCTTCACCAAAAGCGCTCGGAACTAAGTAGAGCCGTGGCTTCTTAGCGACTTCTACCTGCGGGGCGGGTCGAAACATCTCTAGGACCGGGTGTAGAAAATCCTCATGAGGGTCACTCGAAAGTGGAGTTAATTCGGTAATTGTAAAAGTTGGCATTTGGTCAAAGTCAGGTTGGGTTGTCATAGACATACCGTTGCGGGCTTTAACTTACGCAAACTCACTCTTAAGTCTTTGAAATGCTCATACCTTTGACTGATTGTGGGTAAATCTAGGTGAGATGTCGCTCTAGCCCGTTGGGTAACCCTATGAAAAATAAAAAAGATTCATATGGCGCACGAATGCCGCTTGCAATTACTTTAATTGTTGCCGCTTTTGCATCTGCATTCTTCATTTCGACGTCTTCAAATAAGGGATACAACTATTGGGTTATCGCACAACCTGTAACTCCAGGACATGTGATTGCCCTAGCAGATCTAAGGACAGATCACTTAAGCCTGGGAGAAAGTGCTGATTATTACTTAAGAGAATCTGATCAGATTGTTGGCTTGGTTGCCACGCGACAGATGCAGGTTGGTGAAATCATCTCAACGGCAGATGTAAGTAGTTCCACCGAGGCAATGGCAACAAGTGCGGTCCCTCTGAATCTTCGTTTAGGGGATTTAGCCTTCGGAATAAATGTTGGTGATTCAGTAGATCTGTATTGGGTTCTTGATTCACGCAATGGCGAAGAAGTTGTTAATCCAATTTTAATTCTCGGCGGAGTAACTTTAATCGGCCTGGATAGCTCGAAGAACTCTTTAGGGGGAGATCTCTCAATAACTGTTGCCATTGAAGAAACTCAGGTTCTTCGAATGTTGAGTGCAACGACGCAAGGTCGATTAGTAGTGGTTCGTTCACATGTCTGAACTTGAAATGCCAACTGTCATCACTGCGATTGCAAACCCTGAAGTTGAGGGTTTTGTTGCGGGAACCTTATTCGCCCAAGGCTGGAATGTAGTTTTTCGGGCTATTGATTGGATTTCATTACAAAGCTATCTTCAGTCAAATGTAGAAACCAGTCAAAATGCCCTGCTTATCTTTGGAACAGATTTGCCAGGTTCGGAAAAGAAGTTAATGGATTCACTTACCGGAGTTGTCCGACAGGTGATCGGCTTCTCAATACCCAATGTTTCAAATGGTGATTTTGATGTATTGCACCCATTACCAACTGTAAGTACTGATTTGATCTCCTTAGTTCGCGGATTTGTACGTGCACCATTGGTACGGACAGGTTCAGTAACCCAACGTAAAGCTCGTAATTCGAAGGTTTTTGCAATTAGTTCTGCAGGTAGCTATACGGGTTGTACGTTCATTGCACTGAACCTGGCTATGGAGTTGAGTTTGCTCGAAAAATCAACTCTGCTGATTGAGGCAAACTTTCGAGCACCATCTCTCTCGCCCTTGCTATCAATGCGGAAAATTTCTGAGAATTCACAATGGAAGAAAATCGCTCCCAATCTTTCGCTATCAGAGATAACTCAAGACACATCAGATGATATAAATCAATTCATGAGTAAAGCAATAGATGAGTTTGATTGTGTGGTCTTAGATATAGGCTCAGTTTCAGGTCTTTCAAATCGCTTAACAGATAGAAGATGGACTTCAATTGTTACAACTTGGTGCTGTGATCAAGCCGACGAACTAATGATTACTTCACGGGCAGATCACTTGGGTCATCACCGACTAGTCCAGGTCATTGATTTGTTACAACAGACTTCAATAAGAGCGCAATTGAGTTTTACCCAAAACATGAAGTCTCCAGGCAAACGAGGGGATGCAGAAATGGCACGTTTTCTTACCGCCACAACTGCGCTAAAGCCGATCCGTGTGCGGAGCTTGAAGCAGGAGGTTCGATCAGTTCAAGCCGCCGAGGATGAACATGCCACCATGGTTGAGACAAATGAGCGCTCACATTTGCGTAAGGCGATCGCCGAACTAGCCCGAGAAATCACTTCATAACATCTATTACTATGGGCGAATGCGTGCATACCTTCCCATTAGCCATAAGGATCTTGAAGCCTTCGTGTTAAGTAAGAGCATTGATGCTGATGAGGTATTTGCGCCGACCCCAGCTTTTGTTTCAGATAATTTGGATTGTGACGAGGAAGAACTCGAATACTTGCTCTCTATCGCCGCTGGTCAAGAAGCTTTAGAACTTCGTCTTTCAGAGAAAGCCCCCGGAATTGTTTTAGCTTTTGAAGTAACAGATGAACAAATCGCTGAAAACTATGAAGATTCAATTACTTTGAAAACAGCTTTGCCATGGGATCTCTTGCAATGCGCCCTCCTTGCCTTTCAAGGAGATGACGAATTAGCCTGGTTTGCTACCCAAGAGATCGAGATTCATTTGGCGGAGTGGAAGTAACGATGCTTCAACTTGAAAAGTTGTTGGGTGCACGGACAACCATCACTATTGATCAAGCCGAAAGATTGCGGGCACTTGTTGCTAATTGGCAGCTTTTGTCAGATCTCTCATTTGCAGATTTGATTTTGTGGGTTCCAATTCGTAAAGACATCACAATGTGGCCAACAGGTCACAT
>JBEINN010000040.1:0-7150 GCA_040378115.1 Candidatus Planktophila sp.
ATCCGAAGGACAGCGCCTTGGACTAGCCCTGAGCGTCGTTTTGTCATCCAACCCATCTGTATTGATTTTGGATGAACCAACACGAGGCCTGGATTATGAAGCGAAAAACGAACTGACGCGCATGTTGATTCACTTTGCATCTGCCTTTGGTAAAGCGGTCCTGCTGGCAACTCATGATGTAGAGCTAGTTGCCGAGCTTGCCAACAGAGTCATCTTCATCGCAGATGGAGACATAGTGGCAGATGGAACTACTTTGGATGTACTTCTTTCTTCACCTGCTTTCGCGCCACAGGTAGCAAAGGTGATGTCTCCACAGCCTTGGCTGCGCGTTAAGGATGTAGTTGCTGCAATTGAAGGCATGCAATGAACACGACCCCTAATGTCATTTCATTTTCCCGCAGGACCGGATTAACTCTTTTCGTTGCTTCACTTTTTAGTGCGGCGGGATTTGTCTGGCCTTTTTTCTATGTCGGTCAAAATCTGCCGCAAACTCAATTGTTCTTTTGGGTAGCCGTTGGTTTTTCTCTCGTAATAATTGTTCTTCAGATTTCGAGTCAACAATTGGATGCCAAATCTGTAGCTCTTTTGGGAGTTTTATCCGCGCTGATCGCTGCGCTTAGACCGCTGGGAGCCGGTGCGGTTGGAATCGAACCTATGTGGTTTGTTTTAATTCTTAGCGCACGAGTTTTTGGAGCCTCTTTTGGTTTTCTTCTTGGAATGATTTCGATGTTTGCTTCTGCGCTCTTGACCGGCGGAATTGGCCCATGGCTTGGTTACCAAATATTTGCTGCTGCCTGGATCGGATTGCTAGCGGGATCGCTACCCAAAAAGGTTCGAGGCTTTAAGGAAATTCTTTTACTGATTTGTTTTGGCATCTTCGCCTCTGGCTTTTTTGGCGTGCTAATGGATTTGCAATTTTGGCCATGGGCCTTGGGATCAAATACGCAACTGTCGTACTTACCCAATGGTAATATTTCTGAAAATCTCTCTCGCTTTATCACTTTTCACTTTGCAACAGCGATGGCCTGGGATGTTCCTCGAGCGATCTTCACCAGTGCTCTTATTGCTTTTACTGGCGGGGCAGTTCTATCAGCGCTACGAAGAACACATACTCGTGCTGCCTTTATGGCCCCTATAGTTTTTAACGACCGTGACTTTAACGAACGTGTGAAGTAACGAAGGGCAGCTTTACAACCTCGCATTGTGAATCGCGTCCGCGCACATCTATCACCAGAGTTTGCCCGATTTCAATATCTGATTTCAAAAGCGCTAAACCAATACCGATTTTTAAGCTGGGTGAGAAAGTACCGCTAGTGATTTCACCGACCGTTTCACCATTCAATTTTTTGACCGACATTCCAGCGCGTGGAATTCCACGATCTAGGGATTTGATGGCAAAACTTTTACGTGTTGCTCCACCCTCTTTCTGACCTTTGAGGATTTCAGAACCAATAAAACTATCTTTTTTCCAACCGACCGCCCACCCAGCACTTGCCTCTACCGGAGAAATTTGCAAACTCAGTTCGTGTCCATGCAATGGGTAACCCATTTCAGTTCTTAAAGTGTCACGGGCTCCTAATCCGCAGACCAATCCGCCCATTGGAGTGATGACTTCAATTATTGCATCCCACACACGTGAAGCATCGGCAACCTTAGGTAGTAATTCATAACCAGCCTCGCCGGTATATCCCGTGCGACACGCAATGACATCTGCTCCAGAGATAGAAACATGTGTAAATGCCATGTAATCAATATCGGTCCTAATTCCAAGTTGCGCCAATACTTGTGGTGCCAGTGGACCCTGAATCGCCAGCACCGCAAACTCATTATGCAGATTGGTTACTGAAATATCTGCCGGTGCGTGCTCTTTTAAAACTTTGACAACATCCGTTGTATTGGAAGCATTTGGCACCAGAAAGAAATCATCAGCTGAGTTTCGATAAGCAATCAAATCATCTACAACTCCACCGTTTGGCGTGCATAGCAAGGTGTATTGCGCAGAACCGTTCTCGATCTTGTTTAAATCATTGGTCAAACATTGATTAAGAAAATCCAGCGCCCCCTGACCCACAACCGAAGCTTTACCAAGGTGTGAAACATCGAAAAGGCCTACCCGTTCACGGACCGCGGCATGCTCGGCCAGAACGCCCGCGCCCGGATACTCAATTGGCATCATCCAGCCACCAAAGTCGGCCATCTTTGCATTAAGCGCCAGGTGTTTATCGTTTAGCGGCGAGCTCTTCATTGTGCAAACCTACCAATTTTTCTATTACGCTTCAGGGTATGAGCACACTAAAGATTACAGATGGCGTCGTTAAAGATGAGGTACTTGTCCTTGGGCTTGCATCCACAAACTCAAAGGGCGGAATCGCCATTGAATCAGGTGACATGGCAATCGATACAAAGACGGTTCTTGCCCAGCTAGTAGACATGGGCGCTACTGGAAAAACTGATGAAGTCATCAAAGTGCCAGGCACACATGTTCGTATGTTTGTCTTTACAGGCTTAGGTGCTAAATCAACGCAGTATTCCCACGAATCGCTTCGCCGTGCAGCAGGTGCTGCATCACGCGCACTGGCAGGTAATGCATCAGCTACTTTCTCACTTCCAGCAAAGTCGCTGCCAGAAGTAGCAGCTGTCGCCGAAGGCGCCGCATTAGGTGCCTATTCATTTACCGAGTTTCGCGGTTCCACTAAAGCTGATTTCAAAGCACCACTTAAGACAATCACTATTCACTCAAAGCTTGCAACATCAGCAGAAGCTAAAGCTGTAATAGCACGCGCTGCAATCGTTGCTAAATACACATACCTGGTTCGTGATTTAATCAATACGCCCCCAAGCCACTTAACCCCAGATTCATTTACTAAGAAAATGGCTGCCGTCGTTAAAGCAGCGGGTGGATCAAAATCTGGGTTAAAAATTCAAATCTGGGATGAGAAGCAACTTAAGTCTCAGGGCTTTGGCGGAATTATTGGCGTTGGTCAAGGTTCAGCTAATCCACCTCGCTTGCTACACATTTCATATACACCTAAAGGCAAGGTTACAAAGCGATATGCATATGTTGGCAAGGGAATTACTTTTGATACTGGCGGATTAGCGCTAAAGCCAGCCGCAGGCATGGAAGCGATGAAGTCAGATATGAGTGGTGCTGCAGCGGTTAGTGCAGCAGTTGTTGCAATAGCTGAATTGAAATTAAATGTTGCAATCGATGCTTGGGCACCGTTGGCAGAAAACATGCCAAGTGATACCGCTACACGTCCAAGTGACATCATCACAATTTTTGGCGGTAAGACCGTTGAAGTTCTCAACCCTGATGCTGAAGGACGTTTAGTTTTGGCTGATGCATTGATGAAAGCTCAAAGCGTGAACAGCAAACTTGATGGAATCATCGATGTTGCGACTTTGACAGGTGCGCAGGTTGTTGCGCTAGGAACCCGCACAAGTGCAGTGATGACCAACAACCCAGAATTCAGCGAAGCCTTTATGAAGGTCACCGCGATCAGTGGAGAACAGTTCTGGCCTATGCCACTTCCAGAAGAGTTGCGTGCCTCACTTGATTCACCAGTTGCAGACTTAGCCAATATTGGTGATCGCATGGGCGGCATGCTTGTTGCTGGACTTTTCCTGAAGGATTTCGTTTCAGCCGATCTGCCATGGCTGCACTTGGATATTGCAGGCCCTGCCTATAACGAAGCAAAGCCTCATGGCTACACACCTGTCGGTGGAACTGGAATTTCGCTGCGTTCTCTTGTGACATTGGCCGAGCAGGGGTAGCCCTTCCTGGCGCATTGGGAGGTTTGCCCCTCTTTGGGGCAAGATAGGCACATAGCCCGCGTGGGCGTGTGGAGGGAGCCGTTTAGTGTCTCAATTTGATCTCGTCATCCTTGGTGGAGGAAGCGGCGGTTACGCCGCAGCCCTTCGCGGCGCACAGCTTGGCCTGAGCGTTGCCTTGATCGAAGCGGACAAGGTCGGCGGAACCTGCTTACACCGAGGTTGTATCCCAACTAAGGCACTATTGCACTCTGCAGAGATCGCTGATGGTGCACGGGAAGGTTCACACTTCGGAGTGAAGTCAACATTTGATGGCATTGATATGGCTGGCGTTAACAGTTACAAAGATGGCGTGATCAGTAAGTTATACAAAGGTTTAACTGGATTAGTGAAGTCTCGTGGCATTACTTTCATCGAAGGTTACGGAAAGCTTGTTGCTAAAGATGCCGTTGAAGTAAACGGAGTTCGTTACTCCGGCAAGAACGTCATTCTTGCAACAGGATCATATGCAAAAACTCTTCCTGGTTTAGAAATCGATGGCGAAAAGATTATTACATCTGATCATGGAACAAAGATGTCGTATGTTCCAAAGAGCGTCATCGTCCTTGGCGGTGGAGTTATTGGTTGCGAATTCGCATCTGTATGGAAGTCTTTTGGTTCAGATGTCACAATCATCGAAGGATTGCCACATTTGATTGCACTAGAAGATGAGTCATCAAGCAAGCAACTTGAGCGCGCTTTCCGTAAGCGTGGAATTAAATTTGAACTTGGAGTGCGCTTCCAGTCTGCAGTTAAGAATGCAGATGGCGTAACGGTCACGCTAGAAGACGGAAAGACATTTACCGCAGAAGTTCTGATGGTTTCTGTTGGCCGTGGTCCAGTATCTGCAAACTTGGGATATGAAGAGCAAGGCATATCAATGGACCGCGGTTATGTGCTGGTCGATGACAAGTGCCGCACTAACGTTCCAGGAATCTGGGCAGTCGGAGATTTGATCCCTACTTTGCAGCTAGCCCACGTAGGTTTTGCTGAAGGAATTTTGGTTGCAGAAGAAATCGCAGGTTTGAATCCTCGCCCAATTAATTACGATGGTGTCCCACGTGTTACTTATTCAGAGCCTGAGGTTGCATCAGTTGGTTTAACTACAGCCGAAGCAAAGAAGCGCGGTCATGATGTAGTTGAACTGACTTATGACTTGGCCGGAAACGGTAAGGCTCAGATTCTCAACACCGCCGGTTCAATCAAACTTGTTGCACAAAAAGATGGACCAGTACTTGGTGTTCATATGGTTGGTGCACGCGTCGGAGAACTTTTGGCAGAAGCAGAATTGATTTACAACTGGGAGGCACGTGCAAGTGATGTGGCTCCTTTGATCCATGCACACCCAACACTGTCAGAGGCAATGGGCGAAGCTCACATGGCACTTGCAGGCAAACCGCTTCACGCACACGGATAACCAAGGAGAGAAATAGATGACATTCTCAGTAACGATGCCCGCACTTGGCGAGAGCGTTAGCGAAGGCACAGTCACTCGTTGGTTAAAGGCCGAAGGTGATCATGTAAATGTTGATGAGCCATTACTAGAAGTTTCAACTGACAAAGTAGATACAGAGATTCCTTCACCAGTTTCAGGAACTTTGCAAAAGATTGTTGTGCAAGTTGATCAAACTGTTCCAGTTGGAGCAGAGCTTGCAATTATTGCCGATGCGTCCGAAGCAAGTGCTCCCGTTCAGGTGGCACAGGTTCCAGCTCAGCCAGCAACTCCAGCCCCTGCTGCACCTGTAACTCCTCCCCCAGCACCCGCAGCGCCAGCACCAACAGGTGCAGGAACTGTCATCACAATGCCAGCACTCGGCGAGAGTGTTTCAGAGGGAACGGTTACACGTTGGTTAAAAAATGTTGGAGATTCAGTTGCAGTTGATGAAGCGCTGCTAGAAGTTTCTACTGACAAGGTTGATACTGAAATTCCTTCACCAGTTGCTGGAACTCTTCTTGCAATCGATGTTGCAGTAGACACAACTGTTCCAGTTGGTGCACGTCTTGGATTGATTGGAGTGTCCGGGGCTGTGATTTCCACTCCTGTGGCACAGGTTTCGCCTCAGCCAGTGACACCCGTTGCGGTGTCCGCGCCAGTGACACCACCTCCTGCACCAGTTTCCGCAGCACCTGTTTCACAACCAGCTGATGCTTATGTGACTCCCCTAGTTCGTAAACTTGCATCTGAACTTGGTGTAAATCTTGCACAAGTTAAGGGAACCGGAATCGGCGGAAGAATTCGTCGTGAAGATGTTGAAGCCTTAGCTCGACCTGCAGCACCTGCAGCTGTTGCATCGGTTGCATCAACACCATCTGCTGCTAAGCCACCAGTTGTCGCAGTTTCACCACTGCGTGGAACAACAGTAACAATGTCACGCCTGCGCAAAGTTATCGCAGCTCGCATGGTTGAATCACTTCAGGTTAGCGCGCAACTAACAACTGTTGTAGAGGTAGATGTAACAAAGATTGCTCGTCTTCGTGACCGCGCAAAGGCAAGCTTTGAAGCACGTGAAGGTGTAAAACTCTCATTCCTTCCATTCTTTGCCGTCGCAGTGTGCGAAGCGCTCAAGCAACATCCAGTTCTTAACTCTTCAGTCGAAGGCGATCAAATTACTTACCATGGCGCTGAACACCTTGGCGTTGCAGTTGATACAGAGCGCGGCTTGCTTGTGCCTGTCATTGCAAACGCAGGTGATCTAAACATGGGTGGTATCGCTCGCAAGATTGCTGACCTTGCTGCACGTACTCGCGATAACAAGGTAACTCCAGATGAACTTGGCGGCGGAACTTTCACGCTGACAAACACCGGAAGTCGTGGAGCATTGTTTGATACACCAATCATCAATCAACCACAGGTCGCAATCCTTGGACTTGGCGCTGTTGTAAAGCGACCAATGGTTGTTCGCGGTGAAGATGGCGGCGAAACAATCGCTATTCGTTCCATGGTTTACCTTGGGCTGTCTTACGACCACCGCGTTGTAGATGGCGCAGATGCGGCTCGCTTCCTAGTTACTCTCAAAGAGCGTCTCGAAGGCGGCGCATTTGAGTCTGATCTAGGGCTCTAATCTTCAGATGTCTGTACATCAGCGAATCGCAATAACTGGCGCTTCCGGTTTAATCGGAACAGCTCTAGTCGGACATCTAAAAGCCGAAGGTCACACTGTTCAGCGTTTAGTTCGTCGCGCCCCGGTTGGTGCCGATGAAGTTCAGTGGGATCCACAAACAGGCTTCGTTGATCTAGAACCTTTGCGCGGTGTTGATGCAGTTATTCATTTAGCTGGCGTTGGTGTCGGAGACAAGCGTTGGAATAAAAAGTACAAGAGTGAAATTCTTAACTCTCGAC
>JBEINN010000106.1:0-3674 GCA_040378115.1 Candidatus Planktophila sp.
CCGCGGGTATATGCGTCAATCACCCAATCAATTTGAGCATCTGTCAGTGAATGGTGATCACGCTTTGCCGCAATGATTTCTGCGGCGGAGAAGGCTTCTAGCATTTAGCGCTCGTTGCGATCTAGATCCTCGGGACCAAATGCCCACGGAAGCATCGCTGACATCTTCTGTGGTCCATCATCTGTCATCAAGAGCGCTTCAGGGCCGCCATGTTCAAACAAAAGCTGACGACAACGGCCACATGGTGCAAGGAAATCCCCTTGACCATCTACGCAGACAATTGCAATTAAGCGACCGCCACCTGATGAACATAGATTTGAAACTAGCCCACATTCGGCACACAAGCCAACTCCATAACTGGCGTTTTCAACATTGCAACCAGTAACGATGCGACCATCATTTACTAAAGCTGCAACACCAACCGGAAACTTTGAATACGGCGCATAAGCCATCTTCATGGCACCAATTGCTGATTGGTGAATTGTTTCCCAATTAATGGCTGTCATCGAAGCCCACCGCGACGGTATGGAATTCCATCGGCTGCAGGCATTCGTAATCTTTGTGAGGCAAGTGCCATAACAAGAATTGTTGCTATGTATGGAGTCATTGTTACTAACTGACCAGGTAGCTCATCGACTGCGAAGTAGAACCACAAAGTAAATCCTGCAGCCACAAGAGCTATAACTGCACCGATTTGCTTTCCGCTTTTGAATTTTCTAAAGGCAACAAATGCCAAGATAACTACGATGAGCAAGAGAAGTGCGTGGATCGCCGCTGAATCGCGCAGCTGCAGTGCATCGGCAAAACCGAATAGACCCGCACCTGCTAGCAATCCACCTGGACGGTAGTTTCCAAATAGCAGCGCTGCAAGTCCAATGTATCCGCGACCTGCCACTTGATTCTCTTGGTAATTACTTGCGGCAACGATGGCTAGGAACCCGCCGCCTAATCCAGCTAAACCTCCAGAAATAAGAACACCCGCATACTTCATTGCATATACATTGACGCCCAATGATTCTGCTGCAACAGGTGCTTCACCTGCACTTCGTAGACGCAAACCAAAAGCGGTACGCCATAAGATGAAGTAAGCCAGTGGGACAAATGCAATTGCAACCATGGTTACATATGAAACATCTCCGGTTAAGCCGCGAAGGATCGAAGCTAAATCAGAGACAAAGAACCAGTTGAGATTTGCGATCGATCCCAAAAGATCAGGGCTCTTCCACCCAAAGTATTGGCCGCCAGACAAGATTGGCAATCCATTGACTGGAATAGTTTCAATTCCTGGAGATTGAGATGGTCCTGGCCATGCTCCACTCTTGTACATCAAGGTCGATAAGTAACGAACCAATCCAGCGGCAATAATGTTGATTGCAACACCAGATACAACATGATCAACTCCAAAAGTAACTGTTGCTATCGCATGGATTAGAGCTCCCACGGATCCAAAGATCATTGCGGCTAATAATCCAGCCCAAGGACCATGTTGCGAACCAATGTAACCACCAGCCCAAGCACCCATGATCATCATGCCTTCAAGGCCAATATTTACTACACCGGAACGCTCTGAGAACAATCCACCAAGCGCTGCTAAAACAATTGGAACTGAAAGAAGCAAGGCGGCGGAAGCGGTACCGGTACTAGTTAAGTCGGAGGCACCTGTGATGACGCGAATAGATGCCAAAACAAAAACCAGCATTACTGCATAGCGCAACAGTTTCACAGCTTTCATGCTGCCACCACCTTAGCTAGCTCTTTGCTTTGCAGCGTCAATTTAAATCGCCGCACCACTTCGTAGGCGATAACAGCGCTAAGAAGAATGGACCCCTGCATAATTACATAAGTTTCAGGTGCAATATCAATGAGCTCTAGTGAACGCGAACTTACTTCAAGGAAACCAAAGAGCAATGCGCTAAAGGCCATTCCTCCCGCAGAGTTACGACCTAACAGTGCTACGGCGATTGCAGAGAAACCGATACCTGCACGGAAGCCCAAGTTATAAGAGTGGGTCTGACCAAGAACTTCAGGCAAACCAGCTAAACCTGCGATTGCACCCGAGATCACAAGCGCCAAAAAAGTCATCTTTTTTGAGTTAACACCGCTGACTCTTGCTGCGATTGGATTTAACCCCGATGCACGTAGTTCAAAACCAAAACGGGTGCGGTTAACAACAAACCAGAAAATTAGACCTAGCGCGACAGCGACAAAGAACATTCCGTAGACGCCACCACCTGGTTGATCTTCAATGCCAACCTTGCGCAATAGTGGCATCAGATCAGGAATCTGGGCAGACGCAGGTAGTTCTTTCGTTGCAAGATTGTTTGAGCCTTCTTCTACCACTGCAAAGTGCTTGGACAACAAGTACGCGGACAATCCACCAGCGAGAGCGTTGAGCATGATTGTGGAGATAACCTCATTCACACCACGCTTTACCTTTAAATATGCGGCAATCGCGGCCCACAAACCACCAAAAGTCATGGCAACAATAAAGACTGCAGCCACATGCAACACCGGCGGCAAGACAAACATTGCTCCGATGTAGCAGCTAAACAGCGCACCCAAACGCAATTGACCTTCTACACCAATATTAAACAGACCTGCTCTAAATGTGACTGCGATTGCGATTGCAGCGATGTAATAAGGGGTTGCGGTGTTAACAATCTCCATAAGGGAGCCGGACTCTGTGCCGTAATCCCACATAGTCTTAAAAGCTTCAATCGGTGATTTCTTACTTGCGATAACCGCAAGGCTTGAGATAAGAATTGAGAAAACAGCTGCCGCTAAAGGCGCTGCAACAGCTAGCCCAATCTTTGATGGCGACAGTTTTCTTGTAAGTGCGTTGCTCATACTGCACCTGTCATCGCAGAACCAAGTTGTTCCGGGGTAGTTTTAGCTGGATCAAGTTCAGCTGTGATGGTTCCGCGTAACATCACTAGAAGTCGGTCAGACATTCCAATCAGCTCTTCTAGATCAGCAGAGATAAGAACGATAGCCATTCCCTTTTCACGCGCTTTACGCAATACATCCCAAATTGCGCCCTGTGCACCAACATCCACACCACGAGTTGGATGAGATGCCACCAACAATGCAGGAGCTTTACTCATTTCTCGACCAACAATAAACTTTTGTTGATTTCCACCAGAAAGTGCCGCTGCCAAAGTATCTGGACCAGGTGCTCGCACATCAAACTCTTGCATGATCGTACGAGTGCTTTCAAATGTAGCTTTTTTATCAATCACAAAACCCCGCATAACCGGCTTGCTACGTTGATGTCCCAAAATTCTGTTCTCCCACAATGGCGATGTCATCATCAATGCTTGACGCTGACGATCCTCAGGAATCAAACCAATGCCTAGATCATGTCGATCGGCCACGCTTAACGCATCAATTGAACTGCCATGAAATTCAATAGAACCTGTGTAATCACGAAGGCCCATAATGGCTTCAACAAGTTCGGCTTGACCATTTCCTTCTACGCCAGCAATTCCAACAACTTCTCCGGCATGCAGATTGAAGGTGATATCTGAAATCAAATCGCGGCTACCTGTTGCAGTTGGGATTGATACATCCTTAAGCGCCAAGGTGATCTCGTCACGACGGGTATGACCTTGCGTAGAAGGTTGTGGAAGCTCACTTCCAACCATTAGCTCGGCTAATTGGCGAGCGGTTACATC
>JBEINN010000019.1:0-9328 GCA_040378115.1 Candidatus Planktophila sp.
GTGACTTCAAAGACCGGATGTGTCGCCAGAAGTCTTAGTAACTCTCCGCCTGCATATCCACTTGCACCAATGACCGCTGTTTTCATGGGTCTAGCGTACGGGAATATCTATAATTATGCAATCTTATGCATAATTATGCGGTACGAACTACTGCTCCGCACTTTGCGCTTGCTACCGCCGTGGCGGATTCACGCATTGCTGAGACCTCTTCGCCTGTGAGGGTTCGATCTGAGGCGCGGAATACCAAAGTGAAAGCCAATGAAATTTTGCCATCACCGATCTTGTCGTAGCGATCAAACAGGGTGATGGATTCCAGTAAGTCTCCGGCACCTTCACGCAAAGCCGCTTCAAGATCAGCGGCACTTACCGTCGAATCGACAATCAACGCCACATCCTGAACCGCTGCAGGCATTGTGCCCACAGTTGTTGGACGAACCAATGCTGAATCAGGAAGCGCACTAAGAGCCACGGCAAATGCAACCGAGCGTTCGGGTAGACCATAGGCGGCAATGATGCGTGGATGTAGTTCTCCCGCATGTGCAACCGCTTTACCGTTGACAATTAATTCTGCGCAACGTCCTGGATGCCATGGTGCCAGATCAGAACGAGCAACACTCCATTCAAGATTGCACAGCTGTAAAACATCTTGAGCGTAGGCAATCGCATCCTGCCAATTGTAAGAACGAGACTTACCTTGCCAGTTTTCATTTTCGGTTTTTCCAACAAGTAATCCAGCCACGTGATTTCCCTGCGTTGGAACACTTGCAAAGATTTCATCAATAATCTTTTGATTAGGACGCTTTGATAGATCGGGAGAAATCGCAGGAACCAATTTCTGCGAACTACGGAAAATTGAGCCCATCTCGAAGATTGCGAAATCTTTAGCTCCACGACTGATGTTTCGTTGAGCAACTTCGATCAAACCCGGAACTAGATGAACGCGCATTAATGGGAACTCTTCGGACATGGGATTTGCAACTTTGTATGTTGCAGCTCTTTCACCAACAAAACCCATGGAATCTATCGTTGCTTGATTGGTAAATGGGAAGGTCTGAACTTCGGCTAAACCGCGACTTGCAAGCATTGTCGCGACTGCACGACGACGTTTCTGTGTCGGAGTCAATGTTGCATGCAATGGACGCGGAGGCAAAATGGATGGAATCTTGTCGTAGCCAATCATGCGGGCGACTTCTTCGGTGAAATCCGCTGCCGTTAGTAAATCTGCACGCCACGATGGAGGATCAATGGTGAAGCTTTTCTCATCTACATCGCAACCAATTACACGTAGAAGTTCGGCAACCTTTGCCGGTGGCACATCAAAGCCCAGGGTCTTTGAAACATAGGAAGGATCAATAGTTACCAAGGGTGCATAGATCGGCTCCCCATCAACCACTGTTGCCACGTGCTTGGCTGAACTATGTGCCGTAAGTAGTTGGACAAAACGCGCTGATGCGAATTCGGCCAATGAAGGATCAACACTGCGCTCTAAACGACGAGAGGCCTCGGAAGAGAGTTTGTGGCGACGTGAGTTCTTGGCGATGCAGACCTCACAGAAGTGAACCGCTTCTAGAGCAATCTCTGTGGTCGTGTCGGTGATCTCTGATGAGAGACCGCCCATTGTTCCGGCCAAAGCTAATGGCTGCTCATCATCACTCACCATTAAATCTTCAGGATCTAATGTGCGCTCTACTCCATCTAGAGTTTTAAATTTTTGCGCCTTACCTGCACGTTTGATCGTAAGTCCGCCCTTGATCTTTGCGGCATCAAAGGCGTGCAGCGGCTGCCCGAGTTCGAGCATTACATAGTTTGTTACATCTACAACTAAAGATATTGAGCGCATTCCCATTTTCTCAATACGCCGGCGCATCCAAATTGGTGTTGTTGCTTTTGGATCAAAATTTGAAAGCGTGCGAAGGTAGAACACTGAAGCAGAAGACTTCTCGCCAATCTTGGCAGTTACGCCTTTACCTGTGTCCTCAAACTTTAATGTGCGCAAGGCATCAACTGGATCTGTGAACTTTAGGTCGAGTGAACCAGCAACTTCGCGGGCAATTCCGCGAATGCTTAACGCATATCCGCGATCAGGATTGACTGCGACATCAAAGATCACATCATTGATCTGCAAAGCCTGTATTGCATCAGCACCAATAGTGAGTTCGCTTTCGGAAAAAACCATGATGCCATCGTGTTCATCACTGATTCCGAGTTCACGGGCTGAACAAATCATGCCGTTAGAGGTTTTGCCATAAGTTTCTCGTGCCCCAATTTTGAAATCACCAGGAAGAACCGCACCAGGAAGGGCTGCTACTACTAAATCCCCCACTGCAAAGTTAGTCGCTCCGCAAATAACATAGCGAGTTTCGCCTTCGCCACAATCAAGGCCAACATAGCGAATCGGTTTGTTAAATTCGGTGATTTCTTCGATGGAAAGCACTTTTGCAAACTTCAAAGGGCCGGTTAAATCTGCGCCCTGCTTAATGATCTCTTCAACTTCGAAGCCAACGCGAATAAGCCCATCAGAGATTTGTTCAGCTGTAACTGATGCAGGAATCTCTACAAACTCTTTGATCCACGATAAAGGGGCGCGCATTACAGGCCAACTCCAAACTGACGCGTAAAACGTAAATCGCCTTCAACAATGTCATGCATGTCTGTAATCCCGTGGCGAACCATAAGTGTGCGTTCAAGACCCATTCCAAAAGCAAAGCCACTATAAACATCGGTGTCGATCCCGCAGGTTGCAAGGACCTTTGGATTAACCATTCCGCAACCGCCCCATTCGATCCATCGGTTGTTGAAGAAGATATCTACTTCGGCGCTTGGCTCGGTAAATGGGAAAAAGGAAGGTCGAAGTCGTGTTGTTACATCGGGACCAAACATGTGCCGCGCAAAGTTATCAAGGGTGCCCTTGAGATGGGCCATGGTGATTCCCTTATCTATGACAAGGCCTTCTACTTGATGGAATACCGGGCTATGCGTTGCATCTAATTCATCTGCGCGGAATGTACGTCCTGGACATACAACATAAATAGGAGGTTGCTGTGTGAGCATCGTGCGGATTTGCACGGGAGATGTATGTGTACGCAGAACCATTCCTGATTCAATTGGTTCAATAAAGAAGGTGTCCTGCATTGTTCGAGCCGGATGATCCGCCGGCATATTGAGCGCGTCAAAATTCAACCAACCCGATTCAAGTTCGGGACCTTCTTCTACTGCAAAACCCTGTTCGATGAAGAAATCAGAAACTTCATTTTTTATGATTGAGATCGGATGCAAGCCACCACGATGCGCGCGATTAACCGGCAAGGTAATGTCCACAACTTCTTCTAGCAATACTTTTCGATCGCGCTCTGCTTCTAAGGCTGTTGTTGCCTCAGCAAGAGCTTGCGCTATTGCAGCCTTTGCGTCGCCAATTACTTTTCCAAAAGATGCTTTATCTTCAGGAGACAATGCGCCAAGACCACGTGAGGCTAGAGCGATTGGTGATTTATCTCCGGCATGGGCCAATCGAGCTACTTTGAGTGAATCTAAATCAGAGGCGGAGGCGAAAGCCTTTCGGGCATCTTCAACCCAGGATGAAATCTCCTCAACGCGCATAGGGAGAACTCTATCGGGAACAGTCTTTTTAACGCGGGATATTTGATAGGTGATACATAACAATCGAGGCTGCTGCAGACAAATTGAGGCTTTCTGCATTGCCTGGCATCGGGATATTTACACTCTCGATGCTACTGAGATTCTCACTTGTAGTAAGACCTCTTGATTCATTACCGAAGATCGCAACGGTGTCACCCGTCGAAACATAATCTTTCAGACTCTTACTTCCGGAAGCTCCTAATGAAAATCCACGAACTCCGCGGCCAACAAGGTCTTCTAGCGAGATGGATTCAAAAACAGGAATATGCCATAGGGATCCGGCGGTACTTCTAACAACCTTCGGTGAGAACATATCCACGCTACCTGGTGAGGTGATAACGGCATCCATCCCAAAAGCATCAGCTGAACGCAGAATAGTTCCGGCATTTCCTGGATCTTGTACCTCGGACAGATAAATGAATCTTCGAGATCCATTAAGTGCGATGGAATCAAGTTGCGTCGTTGGGATTGCGCAGATGGCAATAATTCCCTGAGGCGTAATTGTCTCTGACATGTGCTTCATTACCTCATCGCTGACATCAACGGTATTGAATTGCGACAGATCCGCCAACTCTTCAACTTTATTTCGACCATTTGCCGTTAGGTAAAGCGTTTCAATTCTTGGGCCACTCTCGGCAACTAGTGCCTCTCGTGCGCATTGCAAACCTTCTGCAACAAACTGCCCGGCGTTCTTTCTTTCCTTAACTCCCCTAGAACCAATAAGAGCCTTAACTCGCGCAATATGTGGCGAGTTAAGGCTCTCAATCATTATTGGAACTTAGAGTGCTGTAAGGCTCTTGCGAGCTACATCAACAAGGGTCTTGAATGTTGCAGGATCATTTGTCGCAAGATCTGAAAGAACGCGACGATCAACCTCAACACCTGAAGCCTTAAGCCCTTGGATGAAACGGTTGTATGTAAGACCGTGTTCGCGGCAACCAGCGTTAATGCGCTGGATCCAAAGGCGACGGAAATCGCCCTTCTTGTCTTTACGGTCATTGAATGCATAAACCATTGAGTGCGTAACTTGCTCTTTCGCCTTTGTGAAAAGACGTGAACGTTGTCCGCGGTATCCGCTGGCACGTTCAAGAGTTGTGCGACGCTTCTTAGCTGCGTGTACTCCGCGCTTTACTCTCATTTAACCGGCTCCTTACTTCAAACCAAGCATGCGCTTGGCGGTTACTGCGACAGTTGGCTTTGCGGCCGATTCTGTCGATAGACGACGTGTGACTCGTGAAGATTTGTGCTCGAGCAAGTGGCGCTTTCCAGCGCGCTCGTGCATAACCTTTCCTGAACCTGTGATGCGGAATGTCTTCTTCGCACCACTATGTGTTTTCATCTTTGGCATCTTCTTAAGCTCCATCCGTAGTCTCTGCAGCTGCATTGGCTTTCGCCTTGCGTGCTGCCTTTGCTTCTGCAACTGCTTCTGTCTTTTTCTTCGTTGGTCCGAGAACCATGGTCATGTTTCGTCCCTCTTGCTTAGGAGCAAACTCAACAAAACCAACCGCTGCAATATCTTCTGCAAGACGTTGCAACATCTTGTAACCCAACTCAGGTCGCGTTTGTTCGCGTCCGCGGAACTTCATTGTCACCTTGACCTTGTCGCCACCCTTAAGAAACTTTTCAACCTGACTACGCTTTGTTTCGTAATCATGGTTTTCGATCTTTGGTGTTAACCGCACTTCCTTCACCACAATGTGGGTCTGGTTCTGTCGCGCTTCCCTTGCCTTCTGTGCAACTTCGTACTTGTACTTTCCGAAGTCCATGATCTTGCAAACAGGTGGATTGGCTTCTGGTGCGATCTCAACTAGGTCGAGACCAACTTCATCGGCCATCTTTAACGCTGTATCGATATCGACTACTCCAACTTGCTCACCGGTGTAACCGATAAGACGAATTTGGGGTGTACGAATTCGATCATTGATGCGTGGTTCAGTGCTGACTTTGTGCTCCTTCGGTTCGTTAACGCTTTGGTGTAACAGCGCTGCAAAAGAAAACCGCAAGGGCAAGAGAAATACATCTCTTATCCGACAAACCAGCCCGCACTAGTGGCGATGAAGGTGGGAGCGGTAACTCCTCTTGCAGTGGTTGTTACGCCACTGGTCTGGGGCAAAGATTACCCGTTAGGGCCGAAAAGGAGAAATTGAGCCTGATCCCAAGGGGCGAAGGCAAGGGCGGAGCACTACCCTTAAACCATGGCCAAGGAAAAGAAGATTTTCGACATCACGAGTGCGCAAAATGCGCTTACGCGTGACCAAGCTGGCCGACAAAAGCGTTACTTCATTTCGATGATGATCCGAACAGCCTGCTTTGTTTTGACCGTTATCTTGCCTAGCCCATATCGCTGGTTCGCTTTGGCCGGCGCAGTGACCCTTCCTTACTTTGCAGTTGTTATCGCAAACGCCGGTCGAGAGACAGTGTCCCGAGGATCTGAAATCGTAGAAGACAAACCTTTAGCCCTCGATTAATTCATGTCTTCTGAAATAAAAACAAAAGAACCGTGGTCGTTTTTTAAGACCATCCTTGCGTTGGGGCTGGTCGTCTTGTGTATCTGGGCAGCAAACTGGCAATACACACGAGGCGTTGATAGACATGCTTTAAATAATGTTATTGAAGAACGTATAGCCCGTTCCCCCATTGAACTTTCCGCAAGAGATGCTGACCCCGTCAACAATGAATGGCAAAGCGTGAATGTTAATGGACGCTTTGATTCGAATCAGCAAATTCTGCTGCGTAATCGTTATTCAGAAGGAAAGTATGGATACGAAGTACTAACTTTATTCACTAGTAATTCGGGTGAAAAGTTTTGGGTAGACCGAGGATGGGTTCAGGCCGGTGCAACTGCAACTTCACCACCAGAAATAACCAAGGTTCCAGAAGTCGATGTAAGTATTACCGGCAGATTTCGCTTGGACTCATCCCTGCCACGAGGATCATTCTTTGCTTTGCCAGGAGATGGGCAAGGATTAGTTTCTGAACTGAATGCACAATCCCAATTAGATACCGAAAAGTTTTATATAGATCTATTGAGTGGATCTGATCCCTCGCTCACACCTGCTGTGCCTGCACAATTGCCACCGCTTAGCGACGGACCCCACATGGCATACGCACTTCAGTGGCTCTTTTTCGGAGGGTTAATTGTTTACGGCCGAGTTTTAATTCGCCGCACCCGTTAAATCCTGACGGTTGTACAGCTCGGAATACAAACCACCCTTTGCAACCAATTCATCATGAGTTCCGCGTTCGACAATTGATCCCTTTTCTAAGACCAGAATCTGATCGGCATCCCGAACCGTACTTAAGCGGTGAGCAATGACAATACTTGTGCGTCCCTTTAATGCAGTTTGTAGCGCTGCATGAACTAACTGCTCGTTTTCTGAGTCTAGATGTGCTGTTGCCTCATCTAGGATTACGACAGATGGAGATTTAAGTAGCAGACGTGCGATAGCTAGGCGTTGTTTTTCTCCACCAGAGAGCCGATGTCCCCGCTCTCCCACCATTGTTTCGAAACGATTAGGTAAAGACTCGATCAGCTTCCAAATCTGTGCAGATTTACAAGCTTGGATCATCTCTTCTTCCGTTGCATCTTGTTTTGCATAGCGCAGGTTTTCGGCAATAGTTTCGTGAAACAGATGGGCATCTTGCATCACAACACCGATTGAATCTCGAAGTGATTCCAAGGTCAGATCACGGATGTCATGGCCATCTATTGATATAGAACCATCGGTTACATCGTAAAGGCGCGGCAACAAAGCACTGATAGTTGTTTTGCCAGCCCCTGATGGGCCAACTAGCGCGGTCAAGGTTCCAGGTGCAGCAACGAAAGAGAGATCATTCAGAACTTGTCCACTTTGCACAGTCTCAGCTTTAGCGACTGATTCAAGTGATGCAAGTGAAATCTCTTCGGCGCGAGGATAAGAGAAATTTACATTCTTAAACTCAATACGAGGTTCCGTAGTCTTCAGAACCACTGCGTTATCACGGTCCTTCACCATTGGTTCTAAATCAAGTACCTCAAAGACTCGTTCAAATGAAACAAGTGATGTCATGACATCAATGCGCACATTAGAAAGTGCGGTCAAAGGGCCGTACAGGCGAGCGAGCAAAGCTGTGATTGCAAGGAGCGTTCCAACCGTTACTCCACCTTCAATTGCAAGGTGTCCGCCGATGCCGTACGCAAAAGCTGTTGCAATTGCGGCGACACTTGTCAGGGCGATAAAAAACAACCGATTAAGCATGGCCATTTTGATACCAATATCTGCGACTCGACGAGCACGGCTTCTGAAGTACTCACGTTCGCGATCTGGTTCTCCGTATAGTGCCACAAGCATGGCTCCAGAAACATTGAAGCGCTCAGTCATAGTGCTGGACATCTCGGCATTTACGCCAAATGACTCACGGGTTAGTGATTGCAATCTGCGGCCAACCCACTTGGTTGGAATAAGAAACACTGGCAATAGCAAGAGAGAGAAGATGGTTATCTGCCACGAAAGAATCAGCATTGTGATTGTTACTAGAAAAAGACTGACTACATTGCTAACAACACCTGACAAGGTGGCGGTAAAGGCTTGTTGAGCGCCTATGACATCTGAATTTATTCGCGAGATTAAAGCACCAGTTTGAGTACGTGTGAAAAATGCGATTGATTGTTTTTGAACGTGAGCAAACACCAATGAGCGAAGATCATAAATGAGACCTTCTCCAATACGAGAGGAGAAATAGCGACCCAACATGTTGATCGCGGCATCCGCAATTGCCAATAACCCAACAAGAATTGCGAGATTTGTGACAACAGATGGATCCTTGGGAATTACACCTTCGTCAATAAGTCTTTTCAAAAGTAAAGGTGTTGCAATAATTAATCCAGCATCAACAACAACTGTTCCCAAGTAAATGATGATGTTAGTTCTGTAGTGACGCGCGAAAGAAAAGATTCTCTTTACAGTTCCGGGCTTAAGCTTTTGTTCCTTCACCGAAGGATCTGCGGTCATTGAGCGGTGGGTCATCCACGCTGCATGCATTGACATAACTAAACGGTAAAGCCAAGAGCGCGCAGCTGATCTCTTCCATCATCGGTGATCTTGTCTGGACCCCAAGGCGGCATCCATACCCAATTGATTTTCACATCTGTTGTCATGCCTGCAAGGGCTGCACGTGTTTGATCTTCGATTACATCCTGAAGTGGGCAAGCCGCTGAAGTTAATGTCATATTGAGGATAGCGATATTGGCTTCGTCAACCATTACATCGTAAATAAGACCCAGATCCACCACATTGATTCCAAGTTCAGGATCGACAACATCCTTCATTGCCTCTGTTACATCATCAACGCTTGTAGCCATGGTTACTCTCCCCTATTTGTAGTCGTAATTCTAACCGCTGCATCCTTGAAGGCCATCCACCCCAGTAAGGCGCATTTAATGCGTGCTGGGAACTTGGAAACGCCTGCCAGTGCGACGGCATCTTCTAGAACATCTGGATTTCCCTCTTTCGTGCCTTTGCTCTGCATGAGTTCAGTGAACTCTTGCAGAATTGAATCTGCATCTATAAAACTTTTGTTGACCAACAAATCACTTGCGATCGAAACACTAGCCTGCGAGATAGAACAACCAACCCCGTCCCAAGTGATCGAGGAAATAACCCCATCCTTGGCGGAGATATTCAGAGTTATTTCATCTCCACAACTCGGGTTA
>JBEINN010000044.1:0-6589 GCA_040378115.1 Candidatus Planktophila sp.
GAAATTGCCGCCAGCATTACCGGCGACATTGTGGCTGTTGTTGGTTATTTAGGCCGCTCATCAAAAGAAACTGGCCCGCAAAACTCGGTTGCCATTATTCATGATGGAAAAATCAGAGCTACCTATGTAAAGCGCCACTTACCTAATTACGGCGTCTTTGATGAGTTCCGAAACTTTGTGGCGGGGGATCAAAGCCTTGTCGTGCGAATCCATGGGGTCGACGTTGCTGTCGCGATCTGTGAAGACATTTGGCACTCACTAGATTCCATTGCAGCGCGCACCCCAGGGCTATTGGTTGTTCCAAATGGTTCACCTTTTGAACGCAATAAAGATGATGTGCGATTGGCGCTAGTACAAAAGCGGGCCCAGGAAATTAATGCACCTGTTGCCTATGTCAATATGACTGGTGGCCAGGATGATTTGGTCTTTGATGGCGACAGCATCGTTGTTGGTAATGACGGTTCAGTCCTAGCTCGCACCGCTCAATTTGATGATCAATTAATTGTTGTCGATATTGATTGCACCGAAGGAAGTTCCCAACCAGATGTTGTTATTTCCGAGCAACCTACTTCTCATTCGACACCAGCTGATTCATCAATTGCCACACCACTTTCAGATGAAGCCGAAATGTGGCAGGCACTTGTTATGGGCCTTCGTGATTATGTGGGCAAAAATGGTTTTAGATCAGTTGTCCTTGGATTATCAGGTGGCATTGATTCGGCACTGGTTGCTGCAATTGCAAGTGATGCGTTGGGCGCAAAGCGGGTTAACGGTGTTGCTATGCCAAGTAAGTATTCATCAGGCCATTCAGTGGAAGATGCACAGGCTCTGGCTGATGCCACAGGCATTCACTTTAGAATCACACCGATTGCCCCGATGGTCGATGCCTATATGGACAATGTTGTATTGAAGGGTTTGGCTGAAGAAAATCTGCAGGCACGCGTCCGCGGAACAACCTTGATGGGTATTTCAAATCAAGAGGGCCACCTAGTTTTGGCTACCGGCAATAAGAGCGAGCTTGCTGTCGGCTATTCAACTTTGTATGGCGATGCCGTGGGTGGCTTTGCACCGATCAAAGACATTTACAAAACCGATGTGTGGGCGTTGTCTAGATATCGCAATACTTTGGCGATCGAACGCGGAGAAACTCCACCGATTCCTGGTCGCTCCATTACCAAAGAGCCAAGCGCCGAACTGCGTCCCGACCAAAAGGACTCGGATTCACTGCCGGACTATCCATTACTGGATCAGGTTCTACGGGCCTATGTTGATGAAGACCATGGCTACGAAGCGCTATTGGCTGATGGCTTTGATCCCGAATTAGTTCGTCGAGTTATCTCTTTGGTCGACAAGGCCGAATACAAGCGCCGCCAATATCCGCCTGGCACCAAGGTTTCAGGTCGCGCATTTGGAAAAGACCGTCGATTGCCGATGACCTCACGCTGGAATGAGAGCTAGTTGCAAACGATTAGCAACTCGCATAATTGAAACATTTGCGTAGAATTTAGGCATGCGTTCGATCATCAACTGGTTGTTTACACGAAACCGTGTCGTTGATTTCTGCCTGTCAACATCTTGCAGCTGCTGATTTTTGATTTACCTCAGCAGCCAACTTAATAAAAAGTCTCATTCCAAATATTTTGAAAAATTAGCCAGGGAGAATCATGACAACATTTAACACAATTACAGATGCCTTTGGAAATACTCCAATGGTTCGAATCAACAAGATCAATGACGGTGCTGCGGGAAACATTTTTGCCAAGCTCGAATTTTATAACCCAAGCTCATCGGTTAAAGATCGCCTAGGTATCGCAATGATCGATGCCGCAGAGGCAAGTGGTGCGCTCAAGCCTGGTGGCACAATTGTTGAAGCCACATCAGGAAACACCGGAATTGCTGTTGCCATGGTTGCAGCGGCTCGCGGATACAAATCAATTTTCACAATGCCAGAGTCGGTATCAAAGGAGCGCCGCAAACTGATTCGCGCATTTGGCGCAGAGCTAGTTTTAACGCCAGCGGGTGAAGGAATGAAAGGCGCAGTAGCGGCTGCTGAAAAGCTGGGCGAGTCAGGTGCGGTTTTAGTGCGTCAGTTTGAAAATGAGGCAGGTCCAGCAATTCACTACACAACAACTGGTCCTGAAATCTGGCGCGATCTTGATGGCAAGGTTGACGCATTTGTTTGCGGAATCGGAACCGGTGGAACCATTACTGGAACAGGTCGCTTCTTGAAGGAGAAAAATCCTGCGATCAAGGTATTTGGTGTTGAGCCAGCTGCTTCTCCTATTTTGAATGGTGGAGATCCAGGGCCACATCCAATTCAAGGTATTGGTGCCAACTTCATTCCTAACATTTTGGATCGCACTGTTTATGATGAGGTCTTAGATGCAACTGCACCTGATGCAATTAAGTTTGCACGTCGTGCCGCAGCTGAAGAAGGAATCCTTGCTGGCTTGTCATCAGGTGCGACCTTGTGGGCGGCAATTGAAGTTGCAAAGCGTCCAGAGTTTGCGGGTAAGAACATTGCAGTTATTTGCGCATCTGCTGGTGAGCGTTACCTATCAACCGTTCTTTACGAGGATTTGGTTGACTAAGTAATGCCAATTTTTAGTCGCATCATTGAGGACCTCGACAACGCGATAAGCCATGATCCGGCTGCGCGTAATCGTTTAGAGGTCGCTTTGGCATACCCAGGTGTGCATGCGGTTTGGGGACATCGAATTTCACATTTCTTATGGAAGCGCGGACTCAAGCTGATTGCACGAATTCATTCAAACGCAGTTCGCTTTACAACCGGAATTGAAATTCACCCTGCAGCAGTTATCGGTCGTCGTTTCTTTATTGACCACGGCATGGGAGTCGTAATTGGTGCAACATCAATCATTGGTGACGATGTCATGATGTATCACGATGTCACTTTGGGAGCTCGCGGAATTGAACAAGGAAAGCGCCATCCCACCATTGGTAACGATGTAATCATCGGGGCGGGTGCACGGGTGCTTGGAAACGTCACCGTCGGAGATGGCTCACGCATCAGTTCCAACGCAGTCATCACAACAAGTTTGGCCCCCAAGACGCTGCTTGATAAGGCTGATTTCTTCGTCATTTAAGCTAACAATGGCGAGTTAACACAGCCGTAACCTGCATTTGTCAGAATGCAGCCATGTCATCAGATACAAATAAGCAACAGGAGTTCGTCCTTCGCACCTTAGAAGAACGCAACATTCGCTTTGTGCGGTTGTGGTTTACAGATGTTCTTGGATTTTTAAAGTCTGTAGCGATTGCACCAGCTGAACTCGAAAATGCATTTGCTGAAGGTATTGGATTTGATGGTTCAGCTATTGAAGGCTTTGCTCGAATCACTGAATCAGATATGTTGGCAAAACCAGATCCAGCAACATTTTCAATCCTGCCGTGGCGTACAGAAGCACCAGGTGCTGCGCGAATGTTTTGCGATATTGCCATGCCCGATGGATCTGCATCACCGGCTGACCCACGAAATGTTTTGCGCCGTACATTAGAAAAAGCTGCCACGATGGGATATACCTGTTATACCCACCCTGAAATTGAGTTTTTCTTATTTAAAAATCCTCCAGAAACAGGTGTTGCACCAGTTCCTGTTGATCAAGGTGGCTACTTCGATCACACACCAGCAGTTGTTGGACATGACTTCCGTCGTCAAGCAATTACTTTGCTCGAAGCGATGGGCATCAGTGTTGAGTTTTCACATCATGAAGGCGGACCAGGTCAACAAGAAATCGATTTACGCGATGCCGATGCCTTAACAACTGCCGATAACATCATGACTTTCCGTCATGTGATTAAAGAAGTTGCAATGGATCAAGGATTCCACGCTTCCTTTATGCCAAAGCCATTTACTGATCATCCTGGCAGCGGAATGCACACGCATGTTTCATTATTCAAAGGCGAAGAAAATGCTTTCTACGATGCCAAGGCAGAGTTCAACCTTTCTGCAGTAGGACGTAGTTTTGTTGCGGGGCTAATTAAGCATGCACCTGAAATCACAGCGGTTACAAATCAATGGGTTAATTCTTATAAGCGTTTACATGGTGGAGGAGAAGCTCCCGCATTAGCTAACTGGGGCCCAAGTAATCGTGGCGCATTGGTGCGACTACCTATGTATAAGCCAGGAAAAGAGAATTCAACACGCATCGAATTCCGTTCACCAGATACTGCCTGTAATCCATATCTTGCATATGCAGTAATGCTTGCTGCAGGGCTGAAGGGTATTGAGGGAAAGTATGTTCTGAGCGATTCCAAGGATCCTGTAGCACTTCCATCAAACCTCAATGAAGCCATTATTGAAATGGAAAAAAGTGAGTTAGTACGCGAAACATTGGGCGAGCATGTATTTGAGTATGTACTGCGCAATAAGCGGGCAGAGTGGCTTGATTACAGTCGACAAGTTAGCGCCTTCGAACTCGATCGTTACTTGCCAGTCCTTTAACTCACGCGTTACCGTGTACCCGTGAACTTCCCTCATCAAGTGCCGTCGAAGATGCCTGTGCATCGTTATGCGCCATTTCATCCTGTAGATCTTGCAGATCGCACTTGGCCTAACAAGAAGATTACAAAGGCACCGAAGTGGTGTTCAGTAGATCTTCGCGATGGAAATCAGGCGCTGATTGATCCAATGGATACAGCGCGCAAATTAGCGATGTTCAAGCTTCTAGTTGAAATGGGCTACAAGGAAATTGAAGTCGGATTTCCAAGTGCAAGCCAGACAGATTTTGATTTTGTCCGCAAGATCATTGAAGAAAACTTGATTCCTGATGATGTTGTAATTCAGGTTTTGACTCAGGCTCGAGAGGCTTTAATCGTCCGCACCTTTGAAGCAATCAAGGGTTCAAAGCAGGCGATTGTGCACCTTTATAACTCCACTTCGACTTTGCAGCGCCGGGTCGTTTTTGGTCTAGATAAAGATGGCATCAAGAAAATTGCAACTGATGCTGCCAAGATTTGTTTAGATCTGATGGCAACGGTTCCCGAGACCAAAGTTTCATTTGAGTACTCACCCGAGTCATATACAGGTACCGAACTTGAGTTTGCAGTAGAGGTCTGTAACGCAGTTAATGATGTCTGGAAGCCAACTCCGCAGTGGAAGACGATCATGAATCTTCCGGCAACTGTTGAATTAGCGATGCCAAATGTTTATGCCGATTCAATCGAATGGATGTGCCGCAACCTTAACAATCGTGAGAATGTGATTGTTTCGCTTCACCCTCATAATGACCGTGGCACTGGTGTTGCAGCGGCAGAACTTGGCTATTTAGCAGGTGCAGATCGCATTGAAGGAACGCTCTTTGGAAATGGCGAACGCACCGGAAATGTATGTCTAGTAACCCTTGGCCTTAACTTGGTTACTCATGGCATTGACCCACATATAGATTTCTCAAACATTGATGAAGTTCGTCGCACTGTTGAATACGCTAATCAATTACGAGTTCCAGAACGTCATCCGTACGGCGGCGACCTTGTCTTTACTGCATTTTCTGGTTCACACCAAGATGCGATTAAAAAGGGATTTGATCACATGGCTCGCGATGCAAAAGCTGCTGGTAAAGAAGTGCGTGATCACACCTGGGCAATTCCGTATCTGCCAATTGATCCATTAGATATTGGTCGCTCGTACGAAGCGGTTATTCGCGTTAATTCACAATCAGGTAAGGGTGGCGTTGCTTACTTGATGAAAAATGAACACCACCTTGATTTGCCTCGTCGTTTACAAATTGAATTCTCTAAAAACGTTCAAGCTAAAACCGATGCCGAAGGTGGCGAGATAAGTTCTGAAGATTTATGGAACATCTTTGAAGACGAGTACTTACCAACCGATGGCGCACCGTGGGGACGTTTTCGGCTTAAGGGCTTGTCACAAAGCTCGGTACTTGGTGAAGATGTTTACCTGACAGTGTCACTCACTGATCGCGGTCAATTGCATGAACTTAAAGGACAGGGCAATGGGCCAATCGCCGCCTTCTGCAACATTTTGCAGGCATATGGTGTCGATGTTCGAGTTCTTGATTACTTTGAACATGCGTTGTCAGCTGGTGGAGATGCATCAGCTGCGGCATATCTCGAGTGCGCAATCGATGGCGATGTCTTCTGGGGTGTTGGAATTGATCCAAACACCACAACGGCAGCGCTAAAAGCTGTCGTGTCTGGGATAAACCGCGCAATTCGCTAATCCCATTTTTTTGCAGGCTTTGGCACTACCTTTACCCGTATGAGTTTGTACCGGGATGAGGCAATCGTCTTGCGCACCCAAAAATTAGGTGAAGCCGATCGCATCATCACCATGTTGACTCGTGATCATGGCCGTATTCGCGGGGTTGCAAAAGGTGTTCGGCGTACAAAATCTAAGTTTGGTGCACGCCTTGAACCCGGAAGCCATGTTGATATCCAGTTGTACACGGGCAAAACCTTTGACACCGTTACTCAAGTTGAAGCGCTTATGAATTACGGGGAAGCACTGACCGAGGATTACCAACGCTGGACTATCGCAGCCACAATTCTGGAAGCAGCAGAACGCTTTACCAGTCAAGAAAATGAACCTGCGTTGCAAGAGTTTCAA
>JBEINN010000078.1:0-4744 GCA_040378115.1 Candidatus Planktophila sp.
GCTGTGTGCCAATGACGACGTCCATCTTCGTCATAATCTTTCCAAGCAACAATGTGTGGCGTTGCTAAAGGAATCATCTGATCGCACCCAGGGCAGCGATATGGTTTTGTGGATCCAGAACCGGTTAAACGTCGAACGATGTAAATGCCATCGCTGTGTTCTTCAACGCTCTCACCCGTCGAGGCGATGTTGATCTCCCGAGGTTCCTCGGGCTTTTGTCGCTTCTTTGGGTAATTTCTACGCGGGCTCACAGGTGTATTTTCTCATAGTAAAGTGACCACATGAGCCTCATCGAAGTAAAAGGCCTTACGAAACATTACGGTGATGTACATGCCGTGCGTGGACTAGATCTTTCAATCCAGCAAGGCGAGATCTTTTCTATTTTAGGTCCCAATGGTGCCGGCAAGACCACAACGGTAGAGATTCTTGAAGGATTTAGAACGCGTGATGCAGGATCGGTTTCAGTTCTGGGTTTTGATCCCGGTACCAGGGGTCATCAATCACGAGAATGGCGCGACCGAATCGGAATCGTTTTACAAACATCAGCAGATGCTGGCGATTTAACGGTCTTTGAAACTATCAATCACTTTCATGGTTACTACTCAAATCCACGAGATGTGGAAGAGGTAATCGATTCGGTAGGTTTACAAGAAAAAAGAGATGCGCTGATTCGTAATCTTTCTGGTGGCCAACGCAGACGTCTTGATGTGGCGCTAGGAATAATTGGAAATCCTGAACTTCTCTTTTTAGATGAACCCACAACTGGTTTTGATCCAGAAGCAAGGCGCGCATTTTGGTCATTGATTAAGAAGTTACGCTCCGATGGCGCAACTATTGTGCTCACGACCCACTATTTAGATGAAGCTGAAGCGTTAGCTGATCGAGTTGCAGTCATCAATAAGGGCATCATTGTCGAAATCTCTACCCCAACCGAACTAGGTGGAAGAGCCACCTCGCAAGCCACAGTCCAATGGCGAGATGGCGATCAGATTAAATCTGAAAAAACAGACAACCCAACCTCCTTGGTTTCAACCTTATCGGCCAGATTTAATGGCGAAGTGCCTGAATTAATGGTTACTCGCCCATCGCTAGAAGATATTTATCTCGAAATGATTGGAGGCGTTGATGAAAAAGATTCCTAGCGCGCTCCAATTGGGTATCAGGCGTGGCGGTCTAGAGATTAGACAGTTTGCGCGTCAACGAGAATCTGTTGTCTTTACCCTGTTGTTTCCAGTCATTTTGCTGGCAATTTTTGGTTCTGTTTTCAAAGACACAATCGCACCTGGCGTGACATTCTCACAATATTTTGTTGCCGGAATGATCGCTTCTGGCCTTGTTAACACAGGCTTTCAAGCTTTAGCGATAACAATTCCTATGGAGCGTGAAGTTGGTGCACTCAAGCGCTTACGTGGAACTCCGATGCCAGCTTCGAGCTACTTCATTGGAAAAGCTATTCTCATATTTGTCAGCATGGTTATTCAAATTCTTCTGCTTCTTGGATTCGGTGTTGCCTTCTTTGGTTTGGATATGCCAACGGATTCTGGTAAATGGCTAACCTTTACTTGGTTAGTTTTACTAGGAAGTGCCTGTTCGACTGCACTTGGTATCGCATTTTCGATAGTTCCAAAAAGTGGACGAGGTGCATCTGCAGTTGTATCGCCGATAGTCATTATTCTGCAATTCTTCAGCGGAGTCTTTTTTGTCTTCACTCAGCTCCCATCCTGGATGCAACAAGTCGCCGCAATTTTCCCGCTGAAGTGGCTCACCCAAGGAATGCGATCTGTTTTTCTCCCCGATTCATTTGCTTCACAAGAGGTTGCAAAGTCTTGGGAACTTCAAACTACCTTCCTCGTTTTGGTGCTTTGGCTCATAATTGGAATCTTCTTTAGTGTGCGTAAATTTAAGTGGGAGCGTGATTAAGAAGGCAATTGCACTCGCACTGGCGCTCACCTTGATAGCGCCAGTGGCTCACTCTGCGCAGACCTCTACGATCGCAGCAACAAAGAAGGCGAAGATAACTCCGTCACCCTCACCTGTTTGGCCGCCTAAAGGTTTCATCAAGAGCAAAGATGGAAACACCTACGCCAAAATTCCGACTCCCAAGGAGTTAGTGGGATTGGCATCTAATGACAAAAAGTTAACGGCTGCTTTGGCAGAAAAAATAGATGGCGTGCCAGTGTGCGAGAAGTTCGCATGCGGCGCAGTAACTGTTGCTTCAGCAGTAGGTTGCGTGTGGTGGGTTGTTACCGCAAACCTTAAAGGCCCAACATCTACTGAGGATGCAACTCAGAAAATCTTTGGGACTGTGCGAACAACAATTGGAAAAACCTCAGCCAAAAAGTATGCGACCATTTTGATTATCAGCCAAGAGCCAATTGAATTAGACCACTCGATTTCAAATATCAAAGCCGTGTGTAGAAATGATTCGCCCCAGGAAAAAGTTCCCGGTACGACCTACACAATAACTCCTTAGCGATTAGCTCCTGGAACCCACAACTGATCGCCGATTTCCTTATTGGCATAGCGCGCAAGAACAAAGAGCAGATCAGAGCAACGATTTAAATACTTAGCCGTAAGCGGATTTACTCCCCCACCGAATGCATGGATAGCTGCCCAGGTACAACGTTCTGCTCGACGCAAAACTGTACGAGCAACATGTAGGTGCGCTGCAGCTGGTGTTCCAGATGGAAGAACAAATGAACGCAAAGATTCAAGATCGGCGTTGAACTTATCGATCTGTTCTTCTAAATAAGTTATCTGAGATTCCAGAACTCGAAGTGGTTCAAAAGCTGGAGAATCTACAACTGGAGTACACAGATCAGCACCAACATCAAAGAGATCATTTTGAATTCGAACGAGCAGTGCTCGTACATCTTCGGTCAATCCATCAGTTGAGAGAACAACACCGATGCTGGAATTCGCCTCATCAACTGTCGCATACGCTTCAAGACGTGGGTCATTTTTTGAGGTACGGCTCATGTCTCCTAGAGATGTAGTTCCGTCATCGCCGGTCTTTGTGTAAATGCGCGTTAAATTAACCATGTGCCTACCCTATAAGTAGACTGCCGCTATGGCATCCCACGATCGCTTCCGCATAGTCGGCGGAACCTCCCTGCGGGGAGAAGTCTCTGTAACAGGTGCCAAGAACTCGGTTTTAAAGCTTATGGCGGCCTCTTTGCTGGCCGCCGGCACAACAACAATTAGAAATGTTCCAGACATTGCTGATGTGGACATCATGGCTGACCTTTTAACCAGACTTGGTTGCACCGTTGTGCGCGGTGCGGATACGGTCACAATTACAGTCCCGCAAGAGCCTGCCCATCGCGCTGATTACGATTTGGTTCGAAAGATGCGTGCTTCAATCAACGTTCTTGGACCTTTAGTTGCACGAGTTGGTCAAGCAGATGTCGCACTTCCCGGTGGAGATGCAATTGGTTCAAGAGGTTTAGATTTTCACATCAAGGGTCTTGAATCACTGGGTGCAAAAGCACATATTGAACATGGATATGTAATTGCAGAAGCACCAAATGGATTAACTGGCGCACCAGTCGAATTAGATTTCCCAAGTGTGGGTGCGACCGAAAACATCATGACCGCTGCGGTGCTAGCCAAGGGTGTAACAACAATTGATAACGCAGCACGTGAACCTGACATCGTCGACCTAGGCGATTTCTTGATTTCAATGGGTGCAAAGATCGACGGCTTGGGTACTCCCTTAATCACAATTACAGGCGTTGAAGTTTTACATCCAACTGATCACACAACAATTACTGATCGCATCATCACCGGCACCTGGGCATTTGCTGCGGCCATGACTCGTGGTGACATCACAATTCATGGTGCGCGACCTGAACATCTTGAATTACCTCTTGAAAAATTAGCATCCGCAGGTGCGATCATCACATCGACCGCCGATGGAATTCGCGTGAAGATGGATGTGCGTCCGCAAGCCATTGATGTTGCGACACTTCCCTACCCAGGTTTTCCTACCGATTTGCTTCCAATGGTTATCGCCCTCAATGCAATCGCAGATGGTCACTCTTTAGTTACTGAAAATGTCTTTGAATCACGTTTCATGTTCGTGAATGAACTCAGCCGTTTAGGCGCACAAGTGAGCGTAGATGGCCATCACGCCTCAATAACAGGCGTAGAAGAGCTATCTGGCGCACCTGTTGAGGCCCACGATATCCGCGCAGGTGCAGGATTGATTCTGGCCGCATTAGTTGCAGAAGATGAAACGACTGTAGATCAGGCTTTCCACGTCGACCGTGGATATCCAAACTTTGCCGAACAGTTGCAAAGCCTCGGGGCAAAGGTCACTAGAGAGTAGTTCTGCACATTTTTGTGGCATAAAAAAAGTAATTCTTAGCGGAGAAAAGTGTGTAGTTGCGTCTTCATCTTTTCGTAGCTGAGAATTACTTTTTTATTTAAGTCTTAGTTGATTGACTCCGTAAGGATTGAAACTCGGTTGTTTGCAACTGATAGAAAACCACCAGAGACGTTGAACTCTGTTGCTTCTCCGTTAGTGCCATTAATAACAACCTTACCGTCGACAAGTACTCCAAAAAGCGGCGAGTGATCGGTGAGAACACCGATATCACCTTCGACTGTGCGGGCAGAAACTGATGTTGCTTCGCCCGACCAGACGCGCGCCGTTGGAGATACTAATTCGACTTTAAGTGTCATGATCGATTACTTTGCCAAGCTTGCTGCTAGTTCAGCTGCATTGCGCTCTACATCTGCA
>JBEINN010000046.1:0-6553 GCA_040378115.1 Candidatus Planktophila sp.
AGATGTTGGACATATGTCGGAAGACTTTGTCAATGATGACAAGATGCTCAGTCAGGCAAAGTTAGAAAAGGTTGATCCTTTTGAAATTGCCCGAAAATACGAAGCCAGATTCCATACAGATTTAGCAGCTCTCAATATTCAGCCCGCGGCGGCTTATCCGCGAGCCAGCGAAAGTATCGACATGATGCTAGAGCTCATCGGAAGATTAGTAAGTGCAGGGTTTGCCTACGTTGGTTCAGATTCGTCGGTTTACTTTAGTGCTGAAAAATTCGAAACATACGGGGCAATAAGTGGCAACAAACTTGATTCGCTCATGCCTGGTCACAGATATGAATACTCTGAAGATGGCGCAAAGAGATTCCACGCCGATTGGGCGTTATGGAAAGCAGCTGGTGATCGCACTGAAATGGTCTGGGATTCACCATGGGGAAAGGGATTCCCTGGTTGGCACATCGAATGTTCGGCTATGTCACTCAAACTCTTGGATGGCCATGTTGATATTCACGTAGGCGGAATAGATTTGCGTTTCCCACATCATGAAAATGAACGAGCCCAGTCAAATGCATTGATTAAGCAGGAGGCGGTAGATCTCTGGGTTCATGGCGAACACCTCCTTTTCGAAGGCAAAAAGATGTCGAAAAGTTCTGGCAATGTTGTTTTGCTCAAGGATGTTATTGAACGCGGTTTTGATCCCTTAGCAATTCGGCTTTGCTTTTTGGAAAACAAGTACCGATCGCAAATGGATCTAACTTGGAGTTCCATTGAGGCGGCCGATGAAACTTTGAAGCGTTGGCGAATGAAGATAGCGCAATGGGATACGGGCACAGAGATCACAGTCGATCCTGAAATTGAAGCCGCATTCAACACAGATCTTGATACATCTCGTGCAATTATTCGATTACGTGAAATTGAGAAAAGCACATTGCAGAACAAGGGTTCAATCTTTCGATTTGCCGACCAAGTTCTTGGCTTAGATCTAGAACGGCCTATTGTTCAAAAGGTTTTAACTGCCCAGATGCAGAAACTGCTTGATGCACGTGCACTGGCTCGAACAGAAAAACGATGGAGTGATAGCGATCAACTACGAGGTGAGTTAGAAAATCTAGGATTGGAAATCAAAGATACTCCTGAGGGACAAGCCTGGAGTTAGAGAGGGCTGATTATTGCGATCACAATTGCAATAAAACCAAAGTTGATTAAAGATTCCCCAGTAGCATCGCCTTGAATCAAATACTCTTCGTTAAGACCTGGAAACCCTGCGCGAAGTACTACTAATGTCCATGCAATTGAAGCAATAAATTTGTAGGAACGTCTCCCCCACAATCTACCGGTTGCCCAAACTCCTATGCCCGTTGCAAGAAGTGAAAAAATCAATCCCACAGGTGGATAAAAGCTGTAAATAAAGATTGAACTTGCACCAAGTGCGGCGCCAAAAATAAGCGAGTAAATTACCTTCATTACAGAGTTATTCCAGAAGTTAGATCTGTCTCTCGTCCATGTGAATCAAATGGTTCGCTCTTTGTTCCCTTAACTAGCGTGTAGTACTCGTCGCCCCAAATTTGTAGCCCTAAATTGTTTGATAGAGCAAAGAAGGGACCATCAAGTGAAATCTGAGTTTCGTGTGCCTTCATGGCAGCCATCTTGGCATCCACATACTTGCTGCCATCAATCAAAGTAGTTACAAACTCGTCATCTTTGGCAAATGGAAGATCATCAACGCTTTCTGCGCCAAAGAAATCTGAACCAATCTCTTTCATTTTTGCAATGCCTTCAGCTAAAACAGATTTAGGCATTGTGTTCCAATAAATCTTTTGTATCTGCCAGGTAGACAACTCTGCCGCCCGCATTGCAACAAGATGAGCCTTTATATGGTCTGGATGACCATAGCCGCCAATTTCGTCGTAAGTAATCAAAATATGTGGCTTAATCTCTTCGATTACTTCGACTAAAATTTTTGCTGTTGAATCAAGGTCTGCTTGCCAAAAAACATCTGGACGATTATTTGGTTCTGTTCCCATCATTCCACTATCTCGAAACTTAGCCGTTGGTTGACCTAAGAATCGATGATCAGAAACGCCAAGTGCCTTCATAGCATCAGCTAATTCAATTTCACGATGTGCTCCAAGCTGATCTTGCTCACTACTAGATAAATACGAGAGCGATGGAACTAATACTTCGCCTTCTTCACCACGGGTACAGGTCACGAGCGTGACATGAGCCCCTGCATCTGCATATAAAGCCATTGTCGCCCCGTTATTGATGGTTTCATCATCAGGATGTGCGTGCACCAGGAGGATGCGGAAGCCTTCATAAGAGCGGTTCATGACTGGTAATTCTGCCGTACGATTAGACCAATGAGTAACGTAGACACATCCAACAAGGCTCGCCTACCTCGCGACGAGCGACGAGCATTGTTGCTATCTGCCGCTCTTGAAGTCTTCACCGCTGCTGGATACCACTCAGCTGCTATGGATGAGATTGCAGACCGTGCAAATGTCTCAAAACCAGTTTTATATCAGCACTTTCCCTCAAAGTTAGAACTCTATTTAGCGGTTTTGGATTTACACATTGATTCTTTAGTTTTTGAGATTCAAAAAGCAATTGCATCTACTCCCGATAACAAGGATCGAGTATTGGCAACAGTTGATGCTTACTTCGCATTTATTGAAAAGGAAGGCGAAGCCTTCCGATTACTTTTTGAGAGCGACATGAGCGTTGAACCCCAGGTTCGAGAACGCTTAAATCGAATGACATACGACTGTGCAGCTGCGGCTAGTGCGGTTATTGCACTAGATACTGGCCTACCAAAAGAGGCATCAATGCTTTTGGGTGTTGGAATGATTGGTTATGCGCAAGTAACTGCTCGTCACTGGCTCGAACGAGATAGCAAGTTAAGTCGACAAGATGCAGTTGCATTGGTTTACAACCTTATGTGGCGTGGCATTTCAGGTTTTCCGCGCAACTAAAATCGTTAGGATTAAATAAATATGGCAACAACATTTCCTGACCTGCCCCTGCGCAGTCAAACAATTGAGGCGTTACATGCCCACGGTTTCTTAGCCCCCTTTGCTATTCAAGAAATGGTTCTGCCAATCGCTTTGGCAGATGGAGATGTAATCGGTCAGGCAAAGACTGGAACTGGAAAGACTCTTGCCTTTGGTATTCCAGTCATTGAACGGGTAATCGCACCAAATGATCCCGAGTGGGCTGACTTTGATAAGAAAGGCATGCCTCAGGTTTTAATCGTTGTTCCAACCCGCGAACTTTGTACGCAGGTGACTAAAGATATTGAAGAACTTGCATCCAACCGTGGAATTCGTACTTTGGCAGTTTATGGTGGACGCGCCTTTGAGCCACAAATCGAAGCGTTGCAAGCGGGGGTTGAAATTGTTGTGGGTACACCTGGGCGTCTTCTGGACCTTTCCCGACAAGGTCAATTAAAGCTCAAAGAGGTCTCACGTTTAGTTTTGGATGAAGCCGATGAAATGTTGGACCTGGGCTTTTTACCTGATGTAGAAAAGATCTTATCCAGCACGCCAAATCGAGCGCAGACTATGTTGTTTTCAGCAACTATGCCGGGTGACATCATCGCTCTTGCGCGTCGATTCATGAACCAACCAATTCATATTCGAACTCAAGACAGTGAAGATGAGGGCGCAGTTGTTACTCGCATCAAGCAGCATGTATTGCGTGCTCATGCATTAGATAAAATTGAAATGTTGGCACGAATTCTGCAAGCCGAAGGGCGCGGACCAACCATGGTTTTCTGTCGTACCAAGCGAACAGCACAAAAGACAGCTGAAGATTTAATGGAGCGTGGATTTAAGGCAGCACCTATCCATGGCGATCTTGGACAAAGTGCACGTGAAAAAGCTCTTAGCGACTTCAAGGCTGGAAAATCAGATGTTCTTGTAGCTACCGATGTGGCAGCGCGAGGAATCGATATTGATGGAATTACTCACGTCATTAATTATCAATGTCCGGAAGATGAAAAAACCTATGTTCACAGAATTGGTCGTACGGCTCGTGCAGGTGCACACGGAATTGCAGTTACTTTTGTTGATTGGGATGAACTTGCACGTTGGAAAATGATTGACCAAACTCTTGAACTTGGATTAGCAGAGCCTGAAGAGACGTATTCATCCTCAGAACATCTCTACGAAACCCTCAATATCCCAGCTGGATCTACGGGTCGTTTGGTTAAGGCTAAGCCCGTTGCCAAAGTTGAGAATAAAGATTCACGACCAGCTCGCCCCAAGCAAGAAGCGCCAAAGGCACGCACCGAGCGAACTCGCACACGCACTAAGAAGTTTAAAGAGAGCTAAGCAGCAACAAAGACGCGAATCGCATCTACAAGCATTTGTACTGCGATGGCTGCAAGCAATAGACCAGCAATTCGAGCTACCAGGGTCACACCTGATTCTTTGATGACCTTCAAAATTGTCGTTGATGCCATGAGCGCAACTGCGATTGCTATGTGAACAGCAACAACAGCTGCCGTGAGTCCAAGCGCCATTGCAGTTGTGTCTACTTGCTGAACGAAAATCATGGTTGCAACAATTGCTCCAGGGCCAGCCAAAATCGGAGTTCCCAGAGGAACTAGTGCAATATTTGAATCTCCATCGTCACTGTGTTTCTTAGTGTTTCCTGTCAGCAATTCAAGAGCTACAAGTAGCAACAACAGAGCACCTGCTGCCTGTAGGGCCTCCATGGAAATGTTGAGGTAACTCAAAATAGCACGGCCAAAAAGGGCAAAGATTGAAATAACTAGAAGGGATACCGCTGCAGCTTGCAACGCCAACATTCTGCGAACTTTAGGGGTTTTGTCCGCAACTAATCCCAAGAAAATAGGAGTTGCACCTGGTGGGTCCATGATCACAAATAAAGTGACAAAAGATTGAACTGCAAATGTGATTGCACTTAAATCTTTCACGCTGAAACCACCCTTCGAGCATTGGCTTGTGACTCTAACTTCTCCCATTGTTCCCTATGGGTATGGTTTTCTGCTAATGAATTAAGTTTTCCAGTGCCGTGATAGTCACTACTTCCTGTGATCACAAGATCTAATTCGTCTGCAATTGCTCGCAACATCGCTCTTTCATCAGGATTTTGGTCACGATGGTCAACTTCTATGCCATTTAATCCTGCAGCGACTAATTCTGAAAAATCCTCAGGTTTTAGAATTTGTCCGCGGTGCGAAGCAAATGGATGCGCGATTACTGCAACTCCCCCAGCTCTGCGAATCAAAGCGATAGCTTCGACTGGAGTAGGCGCAGCATGTGAAACATAAAAACGTGATTCGTTGTGCAATAAATCTACAAAAGCTTCATCACGTGATTTCACAATTTTCTTTGCAACTAGAGCATCAGCCAAGTGTGGCCTACCCATCGTGGCACCCATTGGCATGGCTTGTTCTACATCTTCTATCGAAATGTCTAGTCCCTCTGCCCGCATTTTTTCAATCATTTTGCGCATGCGAGGTAGGCGACCATCTCGGGTTTCTTCAAGCACGCGTTGCATTTCTTCATGATCGGGATCAAATAGCAGCCCCAACATATGCACGCTAACCCCATCATTTGTTAAACAAGAAATTTCAGATCCTAAAGCTAACTGAAGTGAACCGCGCAGAGTTTCGATGGCTTCATTCCAACCAGAAGTTGTGTCGTGATCTGAAATTCCTAGAACCTCTAACCCCTGAATAATCGCTTTGTTAACTAATTCGCGAGGAGAATCTGTTCCATCGCTACAAGTAGTGTGGGTGTGTAGATCAATCACTCTTTACACCCCTTGTTCTAGTTACAACCAAAACACATCCAATCAGAATAAGAACGATTCCTGGGATGACTCCTATGGGAGGGGTTTGGTCTAGCCACCAAGCCGCTAGTACCGCACTTACTGGTACTTCGAAAAAAACTATTAGTGAAACGATCGCGGGAGAAACACGCTTGAGCGCTGAGTTAAACATCGTATGACCTAAGAGCTGAGCACCAAGAATTAAGCCCAACAAAATTAACCATTCATTCTGATCAAAGGAAAAGATCTCATTTCCTGCAATCAATGCCATTGGCAGTGCTGTCATCGCGCACACAAAGTAGCAAACGGTTGTATAGGTACTTGTTTCTAAAGTGCGCTGCGCTTTTGATCCAGCCATCATGTAGGCCGCAGCTAATGCAGCAGAAATCAATGCAGCAATATCTCCCAAGAAAGCTCTATACGAGATAGTTAAATCAACACCAGAAACCAAAACAACTCCAACAAAACTGACAATCATTCCAAGCCAGGCCTTCGATGGAATATGTCCGCCACTAAATTTCACAAACAAGGCTGCAAAAATTGGCTGAAGTGCAACAAGGGCAGTTCCCGCTGCAACTGTTGTCATTCTCATCGCTAAAAAGAAACCAATAAAGTGAAGCGCAAGCAATACTCCGGCAATTATCGCCCATTTCATTCCAACTCGATCACGTGAATGACGAAGCGCAAATGGCAATGTGATCAAAGATCCGCCTAGATTTCGCCAGAAAATCAAGGTCAGTACCGGCATCGCACTCATTGC
>JBEINN010000074.1:0-4897 GCA_040378115.1 Candidatus Planktophila sp.
CATCGTTCGACGTTTAACCGGTTCTGGATCCACAAAACCATATCGCTGCCCTGGGTGCGATCAGATGATTCCTTTAGCAACGCCACACATTGTTGCTTGGAAAGATTATGACGAAGATGGACGTCGTCATTGGCACACAGCGTGTTGGACAAAGAAAGATAAGCGACGTCCTAATACCGAGCGAACAAGAAACGCTCCACGTTTCTAATTAAACAGAAGTTACAACTTAACCTAGACGGCCCTTTAAAATTCGGGAAGCCCTAACAATCAACCGATCAGTTCCAGCAGTTCGCTTAAAACTTAGAATCCTTAACGGAAGATTTACTCGAGTTCTTACAACAGTGCGCGCATAGGTGTATTCAAGAAGGCCTTCAGGGCCATGGATACGTCCGTAACCACTGTCCTTGACACCTCCAAATGGCACCGATGAAATCGCTGCAAAAGAGAAAGTTGAATTAATCGCCACCATTCCGCAATGTAATTGTGAAGCGATCTTCTTGCCTTGACGCTTTGACCAGATGTTGGCACCTAGTCCGTATCTAGAATCATTGGCCAGCTCAATTGCTTGCTTCATGGATGCAACCCGATTAATAATGATGATCGGTCCAAAAGTTTCTTCACGAACCGCCGTCGAATTTTCAGGCACATCAACCAAAATAACTGGTTGCACAAAAGGCTCCTGAATAGATTTCAAACTTCCGTATGCGAATTTTCCACCATCTTTGATAGCTGCCTTTACATGAGAAGTAATGACACCTATTTGTGATGGCATGGTTGAAGCGCCATAGTTTCCCTCACCTGGAGCTCCAGCCTTAAGCGTTGACGCTAATGCGATAGCTTTTTCAATAAAAATATCTGCAATTTTTTCATCGACGTAGACTCGTTCTGCACCAATACAGGATTGACCGGCATTAGCCATGGCCGACCAGATGGTTGCATCTACTGCGCGTTCAATGTTGGCATCAGATGCAACGATTACAGGATCTTTGCCACCACATTCCAAAACGACTGGTGTCATTTGAGTTGCACAGGCTGCAGCAACTAATTTTGCAGTCCTAGTAGAACCAGTAAAGGAAAGTTTGTTAATTGACGATGTGCACAGTGCATTTCCTGTCTCTGCTAAACCTGTGATTGTTGTAAATACACCAGCAAATGGAGCAATCGAGTTAAAGCTCTCATGAATCCACATTCCAACACCCGGGGTGTATTCACTTGGCTTGAAAACAACGGTGTTTCCAGCTGCTAGTGCGTAAGCGATAGATCCCATAGGAGTAAAGATCGGGTAATTCCATGGTCCGATTACTCCCACAACACCCAGAGGTGAGCGCTCAACCGTTGCTGACATATTGGCCATTAAGGCACCTGGCGCACGATGTGAAGTGCGCATGATTTCTTCTGCATGACGTGCGGCCCAACCAATGTGATTAACGGTATTTGAAACCTCTAATCGAGAATCACTAAGCGGCTTGCCGGTTTCTAAGGAAATCAATTGTGCAATTTGTTCCACATTGTTGATGATGAATGTGCTCCAGTTGAGCAACACTTTCTTACGACCACTAAACCCTAATTTGACCCATTCATCTGATGCAGCATGTGCCTGTTCAACTGTGTGTGCTACTTCTTTTGCAGTAAAGATCGGATACCGACCCACGACCTGCCCATCAGAAGGGTTGAATGAAGTAAAGGTTTTTGCCATGTCGTAAAGCCTAGTCGTGTATCGGTAGGATTTACAGCATGAGCCAGTCGGTACGTCCGAGCAGTATTTTCGATGCGAAGCGAACCCCATTTCATGTAATTACCGAAGATGGCATTGATTTAATTGGCGAAGTTGCTGCTCCGTTGGGTACCTCAAAGGGTGCGATTTTGTGCTTGCATCCTTTGCCAACTGCGGGTGGCATGATGGACAGTCACGTCTACAAAAAAGCTGCTAACCGTCTTCCGGCAATGGCAGGCATCACGGTTGTTCGTTTCAATACACGAGGTACAACAAGTGAAGCAGGAAGCAGCTCAGGACAATTTGATAACGGGGTATCAGAACGCTTTGATGTCGAGGCCATGTTGCGCTACTGCTTTGACACTTTGAAGTTAGAAAATGTCTGGGTAACTGGCTGGTCTTTTGGAACTGATTTGGCTTTGCAACATGCGAAAGACCCACGACACAAAGGTTTGATTTTGCTGAGTCCGCCACTTCGGACAACTACTGATGCTCAACTTGAATATTGGAATACAGACTCTCGACCAATTACCGCTCTTGTTCCAGAGTTGGATGATTATCTAAAGCCGGCTGAGGCACGAGAAAGATTTGCAGTTGTTCCTACATTAAAAATCATTGCCGTCGATGAAGCTAAACATTTGTGGCTTGGAGAACCCGCAGTTCACCGAGTTCTCTCTGAAATCGCCTCTATCGTCATTGGTATTCCAACAACGCTTCCGCTGGAGTTTTAAGCCTTATTTGCTCGTGGGATTACAACTTCATCCAGAATAAGAATGATTGAAGCTGCTACCGGAACTGCAAGTAGTCCACCCACTAGACCAAGCAAAGATGAACCAATCAGTGCCGCGATAATCGTTACAGCACCCGGTACGGAAAGTGTGCGCTTCATGATGCGAGGTGTGACTACGTAGTTTTCAATTTGAACATAGACGACATAGGCAACGAAAGCGACTATTCCGATTACTAATGATTGCGACAGCGCAATCAAAGTAAAGATTCCTGCCCCAATGAAGTGTCCAATCAATGGAATAAGAGCTGCAACTAAAACAAACATACCGATCGCGATAGGTGAAGGCAGCCCAAGAATCGTTGAAAGAATAGTGACAAATACCGCCGCCATGGCTGCAATCAGAATCTGGCTTCCAACGAAAGATCCTACTCGCGCAATAATCGCATTTGTTAGTAAGCCAACTCGATCACGGCGGCTAGCAGGTACCAATGAGAGCCCAAGATTTACTGCTTGAGGAAGTGAGGTAATGAAATACAGCGTGAGAACCAAAATAGTTAGCGCGGTGAAGAATCCCGAAAGAACAGATTTTCCGACTCCAATAACTCCGCCAAATGTAGAGATCAGCAAAGTTCCATCAGAGGTGACTGATTTCAATCTTTCTTGCAAGGTGTCAATTAGACCAAATTGGGTATTGAGCTGATTAATAGTTTCATTCTTCATTAAGTCTTTCAACAGTTGTGGAGCAGACTCGATCAGATTGGTACCTTGACTGATAACTGGTGGGATAACTACGAGTGAGAAAAATATGACAAAGAGAATTACCGAAGAAAAAATTACGGTAACCGCTGCATTACGCGATAAGTTTCGCTTACGCAAAGCTTCAACCGCTGGATTTAATCCTGTCGCTAAAAACAGAGCGATCAAAATAAGCACAAAAATCTGGCTGACACTTGCTAAAGCACGCATCAATACAATCGCAGTAAGTGCTCCAAGGGTTGCTATGAAGCCAAAGTAAAAGGGATGAGATCGATTTATTGGCGCACCCAAAGTCCCGTAATCGGCGGCAACCTTTTCTGCCTTTGGTGCTCGAGTTGCTGCCTTCTTAATGCGCGTTGAAATAGCCATGTGGACATTCTAAAGTGTGTAGATCACTCTTATAGAGACGTGGTGTTCATGTTCCAGACACATTTATACGAGAGAATAAGGACATGGCATTGCGCATTACGGGCTTGGGCGAGGAGATCGCTGCGGTTACTGGCCTACCGTGGCACTTGCCCCTTGAGCAGTGGCCTGAAGATCCAGCCTTAGCGGAAAAGCGCGGTATTTCGCGACATGTCGTGCGGTTAGTGCGGGCTAGTAATGATCCTGATGCAGAGGTCTATGCCGTAAAGGAGACGGTTTCAGAGTTTGCAAATCGTGAGTACAAAATTCTGCGAGAGCTTTCGCATCTGAATGCACCCTGTGTCGAACAAGTGGCAGTTGTTGAAGGTCGAGTCGATGCAAATGGCGAAGAACTTCCTTGCGCAATCGTTACGCGATTTTTGCCGTATTCCTTGCCATATCGCGTGCTTCTCTCTGGTGCAGTAACCGCCCAAGAGATTACAACGATGGCTAGTGCCCTAGCGTTGCTGTTAGTACGTTTACATTTATTAGGTTTTTGGTGGGGCGATTGTTCACTGTCAAACACCTTGTTCCGTCGTGATGCCGAAGGCTTTGCTGCCTATCTAGTTGATGCAGAAACCGGTGAGTTCCAAAAAACTTTAAGCGATGGTCAACGCGAACATGATTTAGATATCGTTCATTTCAATGTTGCTGCAGAACTTGAAGATTTAGCTCTATCGGGGGTTTTGTATCCAGGCATGGAGCCAGTACGCGCTTCTGATGCAGTAATTCGACGTTACCGAAGAATATGGGCGACGCTGAAAGAAAGACAGTTATTGGATCCTAAGGACCGACATGCAGTTGAACGCGCAATGCGTCAGCTACACGATCTTGGGTTTGCAGTTGAAGAAGTTGCAATCACAATTGACGGTGATACTCAGATGATTTCTTTTCAGCCAAAACTTGTTGCAGCTGGTTACCACAGTCAACGTTTGCGCGATTTGACGGGTCTAGAAACCGAAGAGCTGCAAGCTAAACGTTTGCTCGCTTCATTTGATCGATATAACGCACGAGAAAACAAACTAGGTCTTTCTATCAATGAGATGGCCAAGAAGTGGATCGCTGAAGTTTTCGAGCCTGTAATCAGCAGAGTTCCTGATGACATGAGAGGACGTGTGGAACGCGCACAAATGTTCCATGAAATCCTTGAAAATCGCTGGTATTTAAGTGAAAAAGCAGGTTATGACGTTGGGTTAGATGAAGCAACTGATAACTACTGTGCCGAAATCTTGCCAATGCGTCGTGACTCGGGTGTGGACATAGTTGTTCAATAGGTAGGATTGCGCCATGAG
>JBEINN010000112.1:0-3525 GCA_040378115.1 Candidatus Planktophila sp.
CTCTGGATAAAGTGCCTTTAATCCAGTACGCAAAGCATTATCAAATGCGTTCACTGGACCATTTCCTGTACCAGAACATGAAATCTGCTTACCCATGGCAGTAACTTTGACTTCAGCTTTTGTAAGAATGCTTTGATCTTCTGAGCGCTCAACAGTTGTTAACCAATGATCGATTGTGAAGAAAGAAGGACGCTTGCCACTCATCTCTTCATGAACAAGTAGTTCGAATGAAGCATCAGCGGCTTCAAAGGTAAATCCACGAGATTCCATCTCTTTAACGCGATCAACGATACGGCCGATAAGTTCTTTATCCCCGCCCAAATCCACGCCAAGTTCTTGTGACTTTAATTCAATAGATGCACGCCCAGCCATGTCAGAGACCAACATGCGCATATCGTTTCCAACAGATTCAGGATCTTCATGTTGATAGAGAGATGGATCCACCTTGATTGCGCTGGCGTGCAGACCTGCCTTGTGAGCAAATGCTGAAACTCCCACATATGGCTGACGCGCACTAGAAGAGACGTTTGTAACTTCAGCTACGGCATGTGAGATTCTAAATGCTTCGCGCAGTGAATCCTTAGGTAATACCAATTGATGCTTCTTCAACTCTAGGTTTGCAATAATTGTTACAAGATCAGCGTTACCGGTGCGCTCACCATAACCATTAAGAGTTCCTTGAACATGTGTTGCACCTGCTGCAACTGCAGCCATTGAGTTAGCAACTGCGCATCCTGTGTCGTTGTGACAGTGAATACCAAGGCGAGCAGAGCTAGCAGTTAAAACATCATGGACAACTTGTGAAAGCTCATCTGGCAACATTCCGCCGTTTGTATCGCACAAGGCGATGACGTCTGCCCCGGCTTCAGCTGCAACGCGAACAACTTCTAGCGCGTATGCACGGTTACTTCGATAGCCATCAAAGAAGTGCTCAGCATCAAGAAATACACGTTGTCCCTCTGCAATTAAGTGACTAACTGAGTCACGAATCATCTCTAAGTTTTCATCAAGGGATGTCTTGAGTGCTAAATCAACGTGGCGATCAAAGGCCTTTGCTACCAAAGTAACTGCTGGTGCACCTGAATCACGGAGTGCGCCAAGTAATACATCATCTGCTGCTTTAACGTTTGGACGACGTGTGGCACCAAAGGCTACAAAGGTTGCATTTTTTAGAACTAATTCTTTTTTAGCACGTGCAAAAAACTCAGTGTCCTTTGGGTTTGCCCCTGGCCATCCGCCTTCAATAAATCCAACACCAAGATCATCTAGATGACGCGCGATTGCCAACTTGTCATGAACCGAGAGATTTAATCCCTCTTGCTGCGCACCATCGCGCAAGGTGGTGTCATAGATATGAAATGCATCAGAGACTGGCATTAGCAGACCTTACGAACCCAGCCGTGTGAATCAGGAGTTGTTCCATGTTGAATTGCAAGTAGGTGATTGCGAATTTGCATTGTTATCACGCCAGGCTGTCCATCACCTGTTACCCATGTTCCCATGGTTGATTTTGCAGAACCAACCGGTGAAACAACTGCAGCTGTTCCACACGCAAAGATTTCAGTAATTTCACCAGATGAAACGCCATCGCGCCAATCATCAATGCTCAGCATTACTTCTTCTGTTTTATAGCCAAGATCCTTAGCAACAGAGAGAATCGAATCGCGCGTGATTCCCGGTAGCAATGTTCCAGTTAACTTTGGCGTGATGACAGTGGCCTCTGCGCCTTTACCCTTAACAAAGTAAAGGTTCATGCCACCCATCTCTTCAACCCACTTGCGCTCTTTTGCATCAATCCACACAACTTGATCGCAACCCTCTTTAGCGGCAGCTTTTTGCGCAACTAGTGATGCTGCATAGTTTCCGCCGCACTTGGCTTCACCTGTTCCACCTTGCGCTGCCCGCACATATTCAGTTGAAATCCACACAGAAACAGCCTTTGATGGATCAAAGTAGGCACCGGCAGGTGTTGCAATAAGAATGTATGTGGCCTTGTTAGTTGGACGAACACCTAAACCGACTTCGGTTGCAATCATAAATGGGCGGATATAGAGAGATTCACCAATTTTGTTTGGCACCCAACCTGCATCTTGCTTAACTAAAGCTTCAACTGTTTCCAAAAACAGCGCCTCTGGCATTTCAGGTAGCGCTAAACGTTTTGCAGAGTTAGCAAAACGCTTTGCATTTGCATCAGGGCGAAAGAGTGAGATTGAACCATCAGGTTGGCGATAAGCCTTCATGCCTTCAAAAATCTCTTGACCATAGTGAAATACCGCCGTAGCTGGATCAAGTGAGAGCGGGCCATAAGGCTTTAACTCTGGTTCTGCCCAGCCATCTTTTTCAGTCCACTCACACACAACCATGTGATCGGTGTAGTACTTACCGAAACCACCTTCGGCAACAAGTGCATCACGTGTTGCTGCATCTTTTGCATTTGGATTGAGTGTGACTTTCATGGCTTATAGCGCTGCGACTAGCGCATCTCCCACTTCACTTGTGCTTCGCTTCTTATCGCCTCGAGCTAGTAAATCAGCAGCAACTGCACGCTCAACATCACGGGCAGCATCGGCATAACCTAAGTGATCAAGCATCATGGCAACTGACATTACTGTTGCAGTTGGATCTGCAATATTTTTGCCTGCAATATCTGGAGCAGAGCCATGTACTGGTTCAAACATTGATGGGAATTTTCCAGTTGGGTTGATATTTCCTGAAGCAGCTAACCCAATACCACCACAGATTGCAGCTGCAATGTCGGTCAAGATGTCTCCGAAAAGGTTGTCTGTCACAACAACATCAAAGCGCTCTGGGTTAGTTACAAAGAACATCGACGCTGCATCAACATGTAAATAGTCAGTGGTAACGCTTGGGTATTCCTTAGCAACTTCATTAAATGTGCGGGTCCACAGACCGCCAGCACGGGTTAATACGTTGTTCTTGTGTACCAAAGTCAGCTTCTTGCGATCGCGTTTTGAAGCACGCTCGAATGCATCACGGATAACACGCTCTGCACCGCGGCGAGTATTCAAACTTTCTTCAGTTGCAATCTCTGCATCAGTGCCTTCTGCAAGGACTCCGCCAGCACCCACATATGGACCTTCGGTTCCTTCGCGCACAACTACAAAATCAATAGGGGCCTTAGTTGCTAATGGTCCGGTAACACCAGGCATTAAACGTGCAGGGCGCAAATTAATGTAGTGATCAAATGCAAAACGAAGCTTAAGAAGAAGTCCGCGTTCTAACACTCCGCTTGGAACAGTTGGATCTCCAACTGCGCCCAGCAAAATTACATCCTTGGTTGCAATCTCATCCAAAATAGCTTGTGGAAGAACTTCGCCGGTGCGGTGCCAATACCCAGCACCTAAGTCATATGAAGTGCGCTTGAACGTCACGTCATATTTCTTTGCCACAACGTCGAGAACTTTTAAACCCTCGTTAACAACCTCAGGGCCAATTCCGTCGCCAGCAATTACGGCTAATTCAAAAACTTTAGCCACGCGCCGCGCTTCCCTCTTTATAGTCATC